>NZ_JBFRNU010000039.1:0-51929 GCF_041471145.1 Vibrio sp. 10N.261.54.A5
CGCGATGAACCTTTTTATTGTCTACGTTCTTCACTTGCTATGAAAGCCCTGTTCGAACAAACAAGCCATTAGTTCAATTAACAGTTAAGACGTTTTTTTCATCACCTTGCCACAAATATACTCACCAATCGGCATTGCCGAAGTCGCTGCCGGCGATGGCGCGTTACATACATGCAAGCTTCTTGGGCTTTCGGCAAACAGAAAATCATGAACTAAGGTGCCATCCTTGAGGACCGCTTGGGCACGAATGCCTGCTGGGTAAGGTTTGAAATCTGACACCGTAATACTCGGGCAATATTTATTCACTAGCTTTAGATAACCCGGTTTCCACCACGAGTTCTTAAGCTCGACCAAACCGGTTTTTAGATTATTCGCAGTCACTTTCCAAAAGCCCGCAAAACTCAGCATCTGCCAAGTGTCTTTGAAACTAAAGTTAAGCTTGCCATAACCTTCTCGCTTCCAGCCTTGAACTGCATTTGGCCCTACTGTTACGGAGCCATCAATCATGCGTGTTAAATGCACGCCCAAGAAAGGCAGTTCTGGGTCAGGGATCGGATAGATAAGGTGATTCACCACTTGGTTGTGTTTCGCGTCCAACTGATAATATTCACCGCGATAAGGGACGATTTGGAAGTCGGTTTCAATGCCAAGCATGCTGGTCATTCTGTCGGCCATCAAACCAGAGCAAGTGATCAAGAATCGGCTGTTCAGTTGTAGAGTCTGACCATCGACTTTGCACGTTAACTGCACCTCATCTTCTTGCTCGTCCGCCATAATCACTTCAGTACCAAGACTGAGCTTGCCACCCGCTTCAACAAACTCTTGAGCCATCACTTCGGTGACTTTTTTGTAATCGACTATGCTAGTGGTTTTGACATAAATCGCGCCCAAACCGGTGATATTAGGCTCTGCTAGTTTCAGCTGCGCTTGATCTAAGAGGTCGACATCAATGTCGTTATCATGACAACGTTGATAGAGCGCGTTCATGCGCTCCACTTCCTGCTCATTGGTCGCGACCAACAGCTTGCCACAGTTTTCGACAGGGATATCGTGTTGGCTGCAAAAGGCGATGGTGCGCTCTACGCCACGCTTACAAAAATCCGCCTTTAAACTGCCCGGAGCGTAGTAAACACCCGCGTGAATCACACCACTGTTATGGCCAGTTTGGTGCTGCGCGAAGCCACGCTCCTTTTCGACTAAAAGGATACTTTTATCAGGGTGAGCTTGCTGTAATTGCCATGCCGTCGACACGCCAACAATGCCACCACCAACGATAATATAGTCGTATGTTGAGTTCATAATATTCCTACATTCAATCCTTTTAATTATAGGGAAGACGCGACAGTGTTAGACCCAGTTTGAGGTAACTTTTGTTCCTCACTTTCTGATTCTTTTTTAACTTGATTTGCATCGTATTTACGACCGCTGTAGATGAAGATGCCAACAAAAATGGCGACACATACCAAGCGAATCACGACTGAAACATCAGGCCATACTAAAGCTGCACCTATTACTACCAACACTACTCGAGTAATGACATTAATTTCGCTCTCTAGATAGCCTTCAATCGCCGCGATAAATGCGTAAGTGCCAATAATAGCAAAACCACCGGTGACCAATACCGAGGTAATATCCCAACTCACCAAGTTAGTGTAGGCAATCAACAACGGCACTAGGTATAAACCTTTAGCTATCTTCCAAGCCATTAAACCGGTTCTCATTGGTGGTGTTTTAGCGATAGTCGCTGCGGCAAACGCAGTTAAACAAACAGGCGGTGTTACGTTACTGTCTTGCGACAACCAAAAAATAATTAAGTGAGCCGAAAGCAGTGCAAGACTGATCGCTTCTAACCCCAAGCTTTGCTCAAGCAGAGTTTCCACAAAATCAGCAGGGACTAACGCAATCATCTCTTTGGCTGTTTCGAGTGTCATCGGTGCATTCAACAAATCAAGCTTATCTGGTGCAGCCAACATGAAGATGGCTTTAGCTTGCTCAGGAAGCTGACCTGACACCAACAAGTCGAGCAGCTGACTTTCAGCAATCAATTTATACAAGGCAGGAGCTGACAGAGTGCCCAACACAATATAAGCCGCCGTTACCGGTAAACCCATACCGAGAATCAAAGACGCCAACGCGATCAACGCGATCATCACTAGCAACTCGCCATTCGCCCAGCTGTTGATCATTAAAGAGAAGGTGTTACCAATTCCCGTGGTACTGATGACATTGACGACTAACCCAATGCCCACCAACAACACCGCCGTGGTCGCCATGTTTTTAGCGCCTTGAGAAAGCGCTTCGATGATCGCCTTTGGACCCATTTTGTGATTTTTAGAGAACCATGAAGCCACCACGACAGACAGAATCGAGATGCCCGCAGCGTAAGTCGGCGTAAAGCCCTTCACCAACAGAGTCACTAACACCGCTAATGGGATCAGGTTGTGCCAACCCGACAGCAATACTTTCAATAGAGGCTCACAGCCAGAAGTCACCTTTTGCACACCACTGCGTTTTGCTTCGATGCGCACGAAGAATGCCACAGACAAAAAGTAGATAAGCGCAGGAACGAAGGAAACCGCAATAATATCGACATAAGGAATTTGCGTGTAAGAGGCCATGATGAACGCGCCCGCACCCATCACAGGTGGCATCAGCTGCCCGCCCGTCGATGCAGCCGCTTCAACACCTGCCGCGAAGCGCGAAGGGAAACCTGCCTTTTGCATCAAGGGAATACTGATCACGCCCGTCGATACTGTGTTTGCTACGCTCGACCCGGAGACTGAGCCCATCAAGCCAGAGCCAATAACGGCAATGAAACCAGGGCCACCAATCACTTTGCCCGCCGCGGCACGGGATACATCAATAATGTAGTCGCCGACACCAGATCGAACTAAAAATGCGCCAAATAAGATGAACATGAACACGAAGGTCCAACTGATTCTTGAGATCGAACCAAACATCCCTTCTGATGAATAAAAGCTTCGATAAAGCAATGTTTCAAGGCTCAGGCCTGGAAAGTGAAAGATACCGCTGGTCCATTGTCCCCAAAGCACTACATAGCTTAAACACACTAAGATAAGCACTGGAATGAACCAGCCCATAGTGCGTCTAATCAGCTCGATGACGATGGCAATCGCCAAGATAGAGAAAAACCAATCACTGGCGATAAATTTTACGCCTCGGTCATAAAGGGCGTCTTCTGCGAAGGGGATATAGATAAGACAAGCCAGAGCCGCCAAGGCAATTCCGATGTCGACAGCCAGCGCTATCTTGCTATTTTTCAGCGAGATATGAGCGGGATACCAGAGTGCACAAATGATCGCAAAGCCAGCGAAGTGGGTCGCCGAGATCCAAAGTTCAGGCAAGGTAGATAAGGTGTTAAACCAAATGTGTAACAACGAGAGGAGCACTCCCATTGTCGTTATTGCTTTGCCCACCCACGGAAAATCCGTTCGGGTCGGCAGTTCAAATTTTTTCAGTTCCTGCTGCAGCGAATCGCTCATAGAAAACTCCTGCTCTCCGCAGCAAACACGAAGAGAAAATCCATAAAGTGAGGAGGTGCACGAACACATTCTTGAGCGAACGTGCACCAAGCAATTAAGTCACGAAGGGGTTAGTTGATGACAAACAGCTAGTTCGCGACAAATCATTAGCTCACGAACCAATAGTTACCTGACAAAAGATAAGCTAGTTAACGATCAACTCAGAAGGGATCTCGATGCCCATCTCTCGATAATAACGTGCAGCGCCTGGGTGAAGAGGAACAGGCAGACCTGCGATCCCTTTCTCAAGTGCCATTGCTTTGGTTGCTTTATGGATACCTTGTAGGAAAGGTAGGTTTTCATAGATAGCTTTGGTCAGTTGATACACATCGTCTTCAGAAATGTCTTCGCGAACTGCTAGGAAGTTAGGTTGGGCAATCGTAGTAATTGGTTTGTCGACACCTGGATAAGTGTTTGCTGGGATCTCGTACTTGGTCCAGATATTGTAATCGCCATTCGCTTGTTTGATCTGCGCATCGGTAAACGACAGGATTTGAATATCTTCACCCAAGGCAGCAAAGGCTTGCGTCACCGCACCAACAGGAACACCAGCAGGCGTGTTCATACCATCAATTGTGCCATTTTGTAATGCGCTCGCACTGCCACCATAACCCATAAAGGCGAGTTTAAATTGTTCTGGGTCCACGGATAAGCCTTGCATGATTTGACGACCTGAGTTTTCAGTCCCAGAGTTCTTCTTACCGATAGAGAATTTCTTACCGTTTAGGTTCTCTAGATCGCTTACCGTACCTGTTTTTGCTAGATCTGAACGCACAATAAAGTGTTCTACGTTTTGCCATAACATGGAAACTGAACGCAGTTGAGTTTGTCTGCCAGATTTCTCATATGGCCCTAAACCCTGCCAAGCCCAAGCACCATACAAACCTTGTAGAATAGCGAACTGAGCTTCGTTCTCGTTCAACAACTTTACGTTCTCACCCGAGCCCGCAGAGCTGATAGCCGCTAAAGAAAAGTGCTGCTTAGGCGCAAGCTTAACTTTACTCAATGTCGCTAAGGCCACACCTACCGGATAGTAAGTACCACCCGTTGAGGCCGTCGCTAAAATATAGCTGCGATCTTCTTCAGCTGACGCATGACTGATAAGGCCAAGAGAAGCCATTGCTATCGCTAAAGTTTTAACTAGCTTGTTGTATTTCATTGTTACTCTCCATGTAGGGTTATTCACGTTATATTTTTGTTAACAATAATCACTAGATAGCAAGCACAATGCCAGTTTTTAACTATTTGTTTTAATTTACTTTTATTTTAAAACCTATTCAAAATAAGCCGTTTTTTGCTTATTCCCCTGTTATTAAGTAAGCCATTTTTGGCTTATCGGCTACCGGAATTAACACCTGTAGATCGGGAAGCAAGTCACACCATGTTGCAGTTGTGTGATCAATGTATGTAAATTGATAAATATGCAATGAGCCATTTATTGCTCATTAAAAATCAACAAGCACTGCGATGAAGCCGCTCTCTAAGGGTCAACATAGTCACTTCGATTTAACCCATAACGCACCATCTTTTGGTTCAATGTTCGACGAGGTAAATCCAAATCTTGCATCACGTCATTGATACGCCCTTTATAACGAACTAAGGCATCATGAATCACTTTCCTTTCAAAGCTCTGTACTTGAACCGCCAAAGGGATGCCCGCCGTTGTGGACTCTGTGACAGAATTGGGACGACACGCCAAAATATCCCCAACGGTCAAGCTTTCATCCAATGCAAAACGAATCGCAACATTACGCAGTTCACGCACATTGCCCGGCCACGCATACGAGAGCAGTGCATAGCGATCAGCCTCACTGGCTATACGTGTTTCGGAATTGGCTTCTTGGGTGAAGTGTTCAAACAAAAGTAAGGCATCTTCTTCACGCTCACTGAGTGGAGGCAAATGCAGCTGGGCAACATTCAAACGATAGAATAGATCTTGGCGAAAGTCGGGGTGATTCAGTAGATCGCTTTTCGAGGCAGAGACCACTCGTAGATCAACATGTTGTTGCTGATTCCCCCCCACGCGTTCGACGACATTATCTTGCAAGGTGCGCAGCACTTTTACCTGCATCGACAGCGGCATACTCTCTATTTCATCAAGGAACACTGTGCCTTTGTCGGCAAATTCCAGCTTACCAATGCGTCGTTTGGCCGCACCAGTAAACGCTCCGGCTTCGTGTCCAAACAGCTCGCTTTCAAAGAGATTTTCTGGGATTGCGCCACAGTTGAGCGGAACAAACGGATGGGTTTTACGTTGGCTGAATTCATGTAAGCAAGAGGCGACCAGCTCTTTACCACAACCCGTTTCACCATAGATGATCACGTTGGTGTCTATGGAAGCGACTTTCTGGATTTGCTCGCGCAGTTCACACATCACTTTACTGCGACCGATCAGCACCTGTTCAATGCCCTTAAGGTTATCCAGATAGTTCTGACGACTGTTTCTGTCTTGGCCACTTTGATGTTTATCTACCGCTTCCGATACCGTTTGAGACAGACGCTCTGGGTCGAATGGCTTCTCAATGAAGTCATAGGCACCTTGCTGTAAGGCTTTCACCGCCATATCGACATCACCATGCCCAGTAATCAAAATAACAGGCACATCTGGCACAAGACCTTTGAAACGCCCTAGCAGATCAACACCATCAATATCAGGTAAACGAACATCGGTGATAATGGTTTGAAAATCACCCTGCTCTACGGCGTTTAACGCATCTTGTCCTACTTCAAATGCGGTGACATCGAAGCCCGCCAGCTGCAACCATTGGCTGGTTGCTTGACGCACAATCGCGTCATCTTCAATTAAAGCAATACGCTGCATAGTTTGGTTCCGTCGCTTACATCTGGATAATGTCGCCCACGGTATGTAAAAAAGGCGCAGACGAAAAGGAGCTAGCTCCCACTTTGAATAACACTCCTTTAACAGTTTAATAATGTTTGTTAGCTTCGATTTGTCTCACTCTCCATTCGCTTAAAAAGCAAACATAAAACCTTGTCAAACCACTAGCTCAAAGAGGCAAGCCACTAATTTTAAAGGGATTTGATCAGAAATGATGAATAACAATCGATATTGGTTATTCCTGTGTACCTGTTTATTGATTGGTTTGGTGCAGGTCACCACCAAGAATGGCATCAGCCAGTGGAAGCTTGAACAAGCCCAACGCTATGCCGAACAGCGCTTCCTTGGCTACATTGCCGAAGCAAGGCGAACCCTTAAGCGTTTCTATTATCTGCCCTACCTAGTAACCAATGATGAAACCAGTGTGCGCTTCATTGATGGTGAAGCCCGCCTAGAAAAACGCATTAAGAAGCAGCTGATTCAATTGGATAAAGCCGCCAACACCAAGGGCTGGTATCTGCTTTCTGGCGAAGGGGACTTGTTGGTATCGAGTGTTGAAAGAAGCAAACTGAGCAATAAGAACGCCAGTACAATTGTTTCGAAGATCCACCAACAAGGTGGTGCGATTTCAGTGGTGACAAAAAACAAAGGCGTGACACCCGATTACTTCATAGCGGCACCCGTATATCGAGCCTCTGATGTGGTTGGCATTGTCGCGGTGCAAATCGATTTGTCATTGTTAACCGATCAATGGTTTGCCGATGGTGAGGCGATACTGTTTCAGAACCCTCGCGATCAGTTCTTTCTCTCCAGTGACAACAGGTTGAGTGCCGATTGGTTCAATGACACCTTCAATTCTCAGCCCACAGCGACAAAACGTGAGCTGTATGACCAAACCCATATTCGCGTGTGGCGATTGCAAGATAAAGATTACCTAATTCAGTCCATCAAGTTAGACGATCTGAATTGGCGTTTAACCTACCTAACGCCATTAACCAGCCTCAACCAGACCACGAACTGGATCAGCTGGAGTGTGGCGGTTGGCTGTCTTTTCATTCTGTTACTGTTGGTTATTCTTTACCAAAGACGCCAGAAAAAGCTCAGCAATCTGAGAATCCAAAAGCTTATCGAAGAGTCTGAGAAACGACTGTCTGGGATGATCAATAAAACCCATGTTGGGTTAATACTGATCGATAAACACGGACGCATTCACGATATCAACCTGATGGCGAAGAACTACTTTTCACTATCTGATTCAATGATCAATAACATCAAGGCGTGGCAGTTATTTGAGGCAGGTAACCCGAATTCAACCACCTTGCAACTGCTCAAAAACTTAGAGCAGCATCAAGAGCTGGCCGAGATAACTAGCGTCGAAACCATGGCAAGACGCAGCGATGGCAGCTACTTCCCTGTTTTATTCTCTATTAGCGCCTTTCCTTGGCATGCGACGACTTACTACCTGTGTACCGTAATCGATATCAGCAAACGTAAGAAAGCCGAAATTGCGGTGCAAAACGCCAATAAAACACTACAACTGCGGGTCGAAGAGCGAACTCAAGATCTAAAAGATGCGCAGCAAGAACTTGTCGAATCTAGCAAACTGGCTGCACTAGGGCGGATGTCGAGTGCGATTACTCATGAACTCAATCAGCCGCTTACTGGCCTAAAAACCCTACTTTCGAGTAACCAGTTGCTGATGGAAAGAGGCGAGACTAAGATGCTGAAAGCGAACATGGATCTGGTGATGAGCCTAATCGACCGAATGGCTAACATGACTAGCCAGCTGAAGTCATTCGCCTTTCAAAGGCTTGAGAAACCTTATCCTGTTTCCCTAACAGACGCACTGCAAGAAACCCTGCGTATTCATCAAACCGAGCTAGACAGCGTCGATATTCGTGTGCGTATCGCTTCCAATATTTCGATGGTAATGGGAGAAGAAGCACGACTTCGCCAAGTGCTTGGTAACCTGCTTAGAAACGCCATCGATGCTACTCAGAATCAAACACCCGCGACCATTGTTATCAGTGCACATACCGATCAACAACGTGTGATCATCAAGGTGCAAGACAATGGCTGCGGTGTATCAGAAGACCAACTCGAAACCATTTTCGAACCGTTTCATACCAACAAAAAAATGGGCGAAGGTTTGGGGCTGGGGTTAGCTATTACAGCCAACAATGTACGGGATATGCAAGGCACCTTGATAGCAAAGAACAACCCAGACCAAGGCATGACATTCACATTAACGCTGAAGAATATAGATAGTGAGTAGTTACTAACAAAAAGCATTAAATCGCACCACATAAAGAAGACAGAACTAAAAAACCGCCCACAGAGGGCGGTTTTGATTCACTTATTAGCGTATGACTTATCAGTTAATCAGTTCGCGACTTACTCAGCTAGCTGCTTTAACAGTAACTCAGTCGGGCGAACAATCGCGATGATTGATTCATCATAGATTTTCGCCGAATCAGACAGTATCGCTTGGTAGGCATTCACGTCTGCTTCTCTTACTTTCTCGCCTGCTTGTGCTTTAGCAATCAAGGTTAACGCCAAGTCTGCCACTTCAACGGTTTTCTCTGCAACCACCACAGTCTCTACCGAAGATACGTTACCAGCGAAGACAGTTTCCGCCGCTAGTGCAGCTGATTTTGCTTGCTGATAATGCTCTGCAAGTTGCTCTAGCGCCTGCTGATTGCCTGTCGCCACTTCATTGACCAAGTCTTGCATCTCATACACCGCGTAGCTTTCTACTGGCAAAGCATCCACGAAGCGATTTAGGCGCTCGTATTGGCTGTACAAGGTGCCCTTAGGTTCAGTGGAGTTCCACTTTTCCCAGTTGCGAGCATAGTATTGAGCCGGCTCGGTGTATTTCGCTAGCACGCGCAGGTCGTGAATATCTTGGCCTTTGGCAATGCGCTTCAACAACATATCAGCATCTGCGTGATGACGTAGCCCTACCGATACTTCCGACCATGTATCCATTGCTTTCATGCGCTTATACATACTGCGTTCGTCTGTCAGTTCTGCATCCGACCAGAAACGTTCTGCAATTGCATAACTGCGAGGCCATAGGTAGTTTTCGACCGTGAGGCTGTCTTTGTTTTCTAGCCACATGGTGATCTCGCCGCCTAAAATCAGCTCTTTTTCTTTGTCGGTTAGCTCCGCGGGGTAGCCTCCGTTTGGCTCAGGGATCACGCTGCCTTCTACATCGCTGCTCGCAATCACTTCGCCTGTGGTTGGCCAGCGCACGTTACCAATTAACTGATAGCTGCCTTCCGCAAACCCATTTGGATTCAAGTTCAGGTTGAATTCGGTATACGACATGAAGTTATCGAAGTGGCCGACAAAGGTTTTACCCGGCACATAATCAAGGATGTAGATCTCTTCACGAGACTTACCGTTGTAATCACTGAACGCGCGGAAAGTACCGTCTTGCGCTTCAATGATAGTCAGTGTTCCCTTACGTGGGCTGCCTTTAGAGCGAGGCTTTTGCCATTGGTAAGTCACAAACTTCTCACCACTGTGCAGCTTATCGTCAACCGTGATGCCACTTGGCATTGGATCATTGCGATAGTGGTAACTGGTTGGCTGAGGTTGGTCTAGGTAGTAACCCGTAGACAGAATACCTGGGTAGCCCTCTTTCGCCGCACGACCGATACTGTCGTGTCCTTGCCAGCTTTGAATCACGATAGAAGTTGGCAGATCTTTATGCCAAATCTCATCCCAACCCGTCATCTTCTTGCCACGCTCTTCCAGCATCTTTTCAACTTTTACGTTGAGGTAAGACTGTAAGCCGCGCTCACCATCGATATTATTCTCTTCAATGAACTGTTGGTGCTTTTCGCTGTTTTTCCATTGCGCATAGTTCGGCTCATCGCCACCAATGTGGAAGTACTCATCAGGGAACAGCTCGGTCACTTCATCAAACACATCACCTAGCATCTCATAGACTTCAGGGTTCAGTGGATCCATCAGTGGTTCAAACACGCCCCAGCCACGCTCTTGATCATAGCTTTGACCTTCCGCGCCAGACATCAGGCGCGGGTAAGCATGAGCAACCGCAGAAGAATGACCCGGAAGAGAGACCTCAGGAATCACACGAATACCAAGATTACGCGCGTATTCAACTAGGTAGCGAACTTGGTCTTTGGTGTAGTAATCACCATCAGTGGTTTCTGACCATAGACGCGGCCAAGATTCCGTTTGAATGCGGATACCTTGATCGTCCCAGAAGTGCCAATGGAACACGTTCATTTTCGCAGAAGCCATCGCATCTAGCTGACGAATCAACACATCAAATTCAATGAAGTGACGCGAGGTATCGTAAGAGACTCCACGCCAACGAAAGCGGGGCTCATCAACAATGGTTACGGCAGGAATATGGTAGCCAGTTGCTGTGGTTTCAACGAGCTGTAAAAGGGTTTCGATGCCGTGAATAGCGCCATATGGGCTTGGTGCGCTCAGCGTGATTTGCTCACCCTGAGTCGTAATTTTGTAAGACTCTACAGAGTCGATGTTCTGTACTTCAGACTTTGGCGCCGCGTCGATATCAATGATCAGGTTCGCTTCGTCTGCGCTATCAACCTGCCAGTTTAGAATCGGCACGCCAGTTTGGCGCTCTAGGCGATCGATAAAGCGTTTCGCGGTGTATTCAACGCGATCAGAGTTAAAGCCTTTGATGTAAACCTTGAAGTTACCGTCGACCTTAACTTGCCCAGCTTGCAGCTCGACTGTTTGTGGATACGGCATTAAATTTAGATCGGTATTCGGAGCCATTGCTAACGCCATTGGGGACACTACTGAACTTGAAATCAATAGAGACAATATAGTTTTTTTCATTATTAGTTTTCCTATATAACGGACGTTCTGTTTTGTTTATCGGAGGCGATTCACAAAACAGAACCTTCAGCCACTACTGTTGTTTATCGTGAGCTCAAAGCCTATCGTCTGTGAAAAACGAATGAGCTCACAAACTTATGATTAGCTAACCAACTCAACCGCTTCACGAACCAACACCGCGATCTCATCCCACTGTTCGTTCTTGATCATCTTTGGAGAAACCATCCACGTGCCACCGCAACATACGACGCGATCAACGGCTAAGTAATCATTCACGTTGTGTTTGCCGATACCGCCCGTTGGCATTAGTGACACATCAACGTAAGGCGCTAGCAAAGATTTCACCATGTTGATGCCGCCAGACGCTTCTGCTGGGAAAAACTTCAAGAAGTTAAGACCAAGCTCTAGCGCTTGCTCTACTTGGCTTGGGTTGTTTACGCCAGGAACGATTGGCATACCGATATCTTGGCAGCGTTTTACGGTGTTTGGATTCAGGCCCGGTGCTACGATGAATTCGCTGCCCGCCTCTTTCGCAAGGTCGATCTGCGCTGGCGTTAATACTGTACCAGCACCGATACACATCTCTGGGTAGGCATCATGCATCGCACGAATCGAATCCGCTGCCGCTTCGGTACGGAACGTCACTTCTGCTACTGGCAGGCCGTTTTCTACCAACACTTTTGCTAGTGGAATCGCATGTTCCACCTTGTTGATTTGGATAACAGGGATAACTTTGAACTGCTTAAGTGTGTTGATCATTTCTTGAGACATAATAGTTCCGCTTTTTATTTTTTAATCAGTTGGCTCATAGCGCTCATAGGGATTATTGCGCCAGAGTATTGAATAACGATGGAAGCCAGTTGGTGGCCAAATTCGGCTGCGTCGGTGGCGCTCTCGCCAGTAAGACGCGCAGCTAAATAACCCGCAGCGAATGAATCGCCCGCAGCGCAGGTGTCGACCACGTTAGAAACACGAGTCGCGGATACATAACTCTCAACAACATCGCCTTGTTCAACTTGAACAATCTTGCATGGCTCACAGCCACGTTTGATGACGATCTCTTGGCAGCCTAAGCGAAGGCAGCGTTGTTGAACGCTCTCGCCATTGCCCCAAACCAGCAGGTCGTCGTCTTCGGTAATCAGTGCAATGTCGACCAATGGTAGTAACTTGGCGTACCAATGCTGAGCTTGTTCAGTCGTCCAAAGTTGCGGGCGATAGTTGTTATCAAAAATCAGCTTGCCGCCTTGATTTGAGAACACGCTAATAGCTTTGAATAAGCGCTCACGATAGGCGTCATCTAAAATCGCGATACTGATACCGCTGATGTAAACCGCATCGACTTGTTTCTCGGTCAGGGCGATTTCAAGCTTATTCAGATCACTAGCTTGAAAGTAAGATTTGACTGCCGCGTCGTTGCGCCAGTAATGAAAGTGTCGCTCGCCTGTCTCGTCGGTTTCAACCATGTAGAGTCCAGGAAGCTTGTTCGCAATGCGTTCGACGAAATTGGTTTGAATGCCTTCTAGCTGCCAGCTATCAATCATATTTTGAGACAGCTCATCACTGCCAAGCCCTGTCGCATAGTGCACAGAGAGGTTTTGATGTTGAGTTAAGCGAGAAAGGTAAAGTGCGGTATTGAGCGTGTCACCGCCAAATTTTTTGGTTAATGGAGAGCCGCTGATTTCGACCATACATTCGCCGAAGAAAGCAATATTGAACAGAGAAGATGCCGACATAGCCGCTCCTAAAAATAGAGATAATTGACTTTAGAAAAGGCCCTACCGTTAAGCAGGGCCTGAATTAAGCAAACCAGTTGTGGAGACTAGGTTTAGCTTGTTTGATTTGCAGGACGTTGAGGTGCCGCTTCTTCTTCAAGTACGCCAGTCTCAGACATTTCCATCTCCATCAGAGCACGCTCGTCATCAAGAATCGCTTTTGCCATTTCAGGTGTTACTTGGTTAGCCGGAGTCACTAGGCTCACAACCACACCTGCCGTTAGAGCAAACAGACATGATGGGATAACTGGGTTGCCCCAGAAGGCTGTGTAGTCAGCGTTTAACATTACTACGAATGAAGCTACAGAAGCACCCGCTAGTGTTGCAAGCGCACCTTGCCAGTTGTAGCGTTTCCAGAATTTACCCAACATACCGCACACAAACATGCCCGACATAACCGTTGAAATCATCTTAGTGATGTAGCCAATGATGTCGTTTGACGTCAGTGCGAACAGTAGTGCGAAGCCAATCACCACAACCAAAGCTAGACGAGAGTAGTTCAACATTGATTCTTTGTTTGGTACGCGGCCTGTGAACATCACGTACACGTCACGCAGTAGGATAGATACACCGGCAATCGCATCTGAGCTTGCACTCGACATGGTTGCAGATAGACCTGCGATAAGAACAATCATGCCTACGCCAACTGGAAGAACCGTTGCAGCTACGTATGGGAACGAGTAGTTCGGGTTATCCAATGATGGGTCGATTGCGTGCGCAGCCATACCAATGATTGCTGGAATAATAGAGAAGAAAAGGTACAACACACCAGAAGCGACAAATGAGCGACGGATAGTTGAAACATCTTTACCAGAGTAGATACGCTGACGGAATGAAGGTGTTGCAAGTACGCCCACACCGATAACCACAGCCAGAGAAACAGCAGGCAGAATGCCCAGTTTATCGATTGCTAAAAAGCTTGTAGCAGCAGGGTCCATCGCAGCGTAAAGGTTATCCATGCCACCAATGTGATCAACAGACATTACCGCCATTAGGATGAAGCCAGCAAAAAGGATGATTGCTTGAATCGTATCGGTCCATACAACTGCTGTGTAACCACCGATAACAACGTAGATAGTGAAAGCTGCAGCAATAATAATTTTCGCAAGGTTAAGGTCGATGTCTGCAATCCACGCTAGGTACATGCCGCCACCTAGAATGTGCGCACCTAACCAACCGATTGACGCGATAAAGATAAGTAGGCCAACCACGTTTTTTACGATTCGGTTAGCGCCAACGTAATAAGCCAGCTCTTCACTCATGGTCATGAAGTTCAGTTTACGAACCGGAGCAAACCAAAGTGCAAGCAATAGGATGCCCACAGCACCGCCAATTCCGTACAGAGCACCTGCCCAGCCATTTGCGTAGCCGAAGCCAACCGCGCCCATACTTGAACCCGTACCGACCATCGTCGCGACTGTTGTACCAAGTACTAAAAATAGTGGCAGGCCACGGCCGCCTAATAAGAAATCTTCGCCAGATTTTTGATTACGCGAGACAAACCAGCCTAACCAAATTAAAAAACATACGTACACGCCGAAGCCTGTAAGAAAAAGAGTGCTGTTCATTTGACACCTCTCAGTGAAATATTAAGCTCATTCCTGAACTTTTATTTATGATTCATTCATTTTATATTTCATATAATTACTTTATTCATTTTGTATATTTTAATTAAAGTAATTTTTATAAATGTAGGGTGAGAGTATTAAGGAATAATAACAGGGATGACTACGCCCTAATACTCTCTAAGTAGGTTATTGTGATTAGGTTATAACTAAACGCGATCAGCGCGGTAGCAAGTCACATCTACTTCAACTTTCACGTCTACAACTAGGTCGCAAACCATGCAGATACGTGCCGGTGGATTAGCACCAAAGAACTCTTTGAATACCTTATTAAAAGATTGGAAGTAACGAGAATCTGTCAGTACAACCTTTACGTGCATTACGTCTTCTAGGCCGTAGCCCGCTTCAGTCATGATATCGACACAGTTTTGGATCGCTAGGCGAGACTGGTCAACAATGCCACCCTCTACCACTTCACCATCTGTCATCGGTGTCTGGCCAGAAACGTATAGGAAACCACCCGCTTCAGTTGCGCGTGCAAATGGTAAATGTTGTCCGCCTGTACCTGTACCGCCTTCAACACCGTAACGTTTAATAGTCATTTTTTAACTCCACTTCTTTATAGATAATATTGGTTCTGTTCCAATATATTTAAATTAATTCGTCGTTTTCTTATTACTGTATATCTAATAAAATAATTAAATTCTAATTACGGTAAATAAAAACGCCTGAACGATTATTTTTCACTTTTCCTTTTTGGTAAGTTAACTCACCATTTACAAATACACTTTCGATTCCCTCAGCAACTGACATAGGATTTTCAAATGTTGCTGTGTCTTTAATATTCTTTGGGTCAAATAAAACTAAATCGGCAAATGCGTCTTGGCGAATCTCACCTCTTCCCGCGAGGTTATAGCGCTTCGCAGACATTCCGGTCATTTTGTGAATCGCTTCTGGTAGCGCAAACAGTTTTTCATCTCGGCAGTAATGACCTAAGACTTTCGGGAAGGTGCCCCACAATCTTGGATGTGGATGCGGGTCATTGGGTAAACCATCAGAACCAACCATGGTCAGCTTGTATTTCAATACGCGCTTTACGTCGTTCTCATCCATGCAGTGGTAAACCGCACCGGCTGGTTGAAGCGCTTTTGCTGCGTCCATCAGTGGTAGGTTCATCTCATCAGCAATCTGCTTAAGCGTTTTGCCTGCATGTTCTGGCTTTGCTTTAGACCAAGTAATGAAGATATCGAAATCGTCCGTCACCTGTTTCAAATCTAATGTCGAAGAGCTCGCTGAGTATGGGTAGCAGTCGCAAGACACATCTTGGTGCTCAGAAACCTTGTCCATCAAATCAAGTACTTCAACGGTTCTGCCCCAGTTACCTGCACCTGCACATTTAAGGTGAGAGATAACAACCGGTACTTTCGCGTATTGCCCAGTCTCAAACGCTTCTTCCATCGCGCTTAAGATCTCTTCAAATTCGGTACGCATATGCGTGGTATAGATGCCGCCATGGCTAGAAAGCACTTTCGCTAACTGCATCACTTCGTTGGCATTAGCTTGTTTCGCGCTGGCGTAAGCCAAACCTGAACTCAAACCCAGTGCACCCTGTTCCATCGCTAAATCAAGGTTGGTTTGCATTACCGCGATTTCTTCTTCGCTTGCGGTGCGTTGTAGGTCGTCCATCACTTGGTTACGCAGTGTGGTGTGGCCAACTAACGCTGCTACGTTCACCGCTGGTTGCGCTTGCTCTACGGCTTGTGCATACGCGGCAAAGGTTGGGTATTTGAAATCAGCCTGCGCGCCTAATAGGTTCATTGGGTCTGGTGGATCGCCCGCCAAAACCGTTGGCGATGCGCTGATGCCACAGTTGCCAACAATTACGGTTGTCACGCCTTGGCTGATCTTTGGTAGGCAGTCTGGGTAACGAATTACATTGGTATCGTCGTGTGTGTGTACATCGATGAATCCAGGAGCCAATGCTAAGCCTGCTCCCTCAACCAACTGGCTACAATCTTCATGATCGACTTTGCCAATTTCGGCGATTTTTCCATCTCGGATTGCTACATCGGCACAAAACGATTGTTCGCCGGTGCCATCAAACACCTCTACATTTTTAATTATCGTATCGAACAACATTTCTCACTCTCTCAATCCACTGTGTTGATGGAGCTATATTAGAAATCCAGCCGATTATTTTCAGTGACAAAACACACATAATATTTTAATTTGTGTGATAGTTTCTATCACAAAACACATTACAGATATATTTAAACATTAAATAACAACCACTTAAATCATGTTAGGAATCAGCAATGAAACATAACCCTGCACAAAAAGATGTTATAAAGTATCAAAAAGATAGTTTCATCTTGACTGAAAAAGGCCAAAAAGGGAGAGCAGTATCACAATCTGAGAACGGTGTTTATCGACTGGTTGATGAAGACATTTCGCTTCCGGTAGCAATTATCAAACAATCAGCGTTGACCAATAACCTGAATTGGATGCAATCATTCGCCGAGCATCATCAGGTTAAATTGTCGCCACATGGCAAAACATCGATGACGCCTGATTTCTTCCGTCAACAGCTAGAAAATGGCGCTTGGGGAATTACCGTTGCGACACCTGCACAAGCAGAAATTGCAGCAATGGCAGGCGCAAAAAGAATCATCATGGCTAACCAATTGGTAGGTAAAACCAACATGGCGATCATCGAACAGCTTATTAGTGAGTTCGACGTTGATTTCTATTGCTGTGTGGATTCATCGGTAAACGTGCAGCAACTCAACCAATACTTCGCCAACAAAAAGCAGACGCTAAAAGCTCTAATCGAGTTTGGTGTTCCGGGTGGCCGTTGTGGTTGTCGTTCACCTCAAGAAGTTTTAGAACTGGCTCAAACCATTCAAGATACGCCTGCACTTTCGCTAGCGGGTATTGAGGTGTATGAGGGCGTGATTCATGGCGACAATGCCGAGCAAGACATTCGTACCTTCTTAAACCAAGCGCTGACCTCGGTCGAAAGCCTCGCATCAGACGGTTTAATTACCGGTCAACCTATCATCACTGGTGCAGGTTCGGCTTGGTATGACGTGGTTGCAGAATGTTTAGCGAACCTAACCGATTACTTGGCGATCATCCGCCCGGGCTGTTACGCGATTCACGACACAGGTATCTACCTAGACGCTCAAAGCAAGGTGTTGCAGCGTGCCCAAGTAAACCAAGGTTACGCGTGCGAATTGGGTGGAGATCTGGAATCGGCACTTGAGGTATGGGCGTATGTAATCTCTCGCCCAGAACCGACCAAACTAGTTGTTGGGCTAGGCAAGCGTGATGTGGCCTTTGATGCGGGGTTACCTATTGCCGAACGCGGCTATCGCAATGGCGAAGCTATCTCTGTGAAAGGGCTGACTGCGACCGCCGTGATGGATCAGCATACCTTTGTTGAAACGGACGGCTCTTCTGAAATTGAAGTGGGCGACATGATTGCATTCTCAACCTCACACCCGTGTTTAACCTTCGATAAGTGGCGCTACATTGCCATCAGCGATGACGACCATCAGGTAACAAACTGGGTGGAAACCTGCTTCTAGTTCGATTTTTCAATAAGCTAGAATCAGCGAAGCAATAAGATATACTAACGGGGCTAAGGCTTAGTTTTTAATGGATTAGTGCTCATAAAAAGCTAAAGAGCTTGCTTCTTACGAGCTAGGTTCTTAATAACTAGGTGATAACGATTAGCCCCATCAACAAAGGATCAGGATTCTTGAGTTTAGAAGTAGATATCATTTCACAGATAACGGAGCGTTTTCCCGCTCTTCGTGATGCAGAGAAAAAAGTCGCTAAGCTGATCATGGACGACATTGATTTTGCTGCCAATGCCAGCATCACAGAGCTTGCTGAAAGCGCTCAAGTCAGTGAAGCCACCATTACACGTTTTGCTAAGGCTATCGGCTGCAGCAACGTACGTGATATGAAGATCAAGCTTGCTCAAACACTGACAGTTGGCCAGCGTTTTATTCTCGAACCGGTTGACCAAACGGGTTATCAAGGTATCTACGAATCGATCAAGCAGAGCCTAGACATCAACCGCACCTTGTTCAAAGAGCAAGACGTTGAAACCGCAGTCAGCTGGCTGCATAACGCCAGACAAATCATTGCTATTGGCATGGGTGGTGGCTCGACCATCGCTTCTCAAGAACTGCAACACCGACTGTTTCGTTTGGGCTATCCCGTGGTGTCGTACAACGATGGCTTAATGTCACGTATGGTTGCCGCGACAGCAGACGCCAATGATGTGATGGTGATGATCTCCGCGACCGGTTTCACGCCTGTGATCACCGAAACTGCAGAGCTGGCGAAACAGTACGGGCTTAAGATCATAGCGATTACCCCAAAAGATACACCACTGGCAAAGATTGCCGATATCTTGTTACCCATCAAGCATATGGAAACTGACTTCATCTACAAACCGTCGGCTTCTCGCTACGCCATGTTGGCGTTAGTGGATGTGCTTTCTATGGGAATCGCGGTCAATCATAAGAATCGCTCGCGCGACAAGCTGCGTCGCTTGAAGGTTGCGTTAGATTCCTACCGAGGTGGGGGCGACAGACAGCCTCTCGGTGATTAACGAATCAAGGATAGAATGAGCTTAAATTCTGGTGCGCGGCAATCTTTCACTAGCTCGTATAAGCTCATTTCTAATCCCGTAATTTGGACACCAGCGTCCTGTAATCGGCTGATAGCCAACTTCTTATTCAATGCTGTCCGTGAACCAATACAGTCGCCAACTACCTGAACCCTGTACCCAAGCTCCAACAAACCCAATGCGGTTTGATAAACACAAATATGAGCCTCAATCCCACACCAACCAAGTCTCTACATCCTTGGTTTGAACCGCCTCAACAAACTTGGGCTCATCACACGCGTTAAACGTGAATTTAGGTATTGGTTTAGCATCACTCAAAAGGTCATTGAGTTCATCAACCGTCGCACCTAGCTTCTCTGGATTCTGCTCCAAACGAATAATTGGCAGACCCAAAACCTGTGCGCCCTTAATCAACTTTCCACAGTTAGAAATAAGTGTCTCACTCTCATCAACAAGGCGTGCAAGCTTACCTTGCACGTCCACAACCACCAAACATGTATTTTATTTCATTAGCATGTGTATTCCTTGTTTTTGGCAGCCTAACTCACTAAGCAACCGGATGAGCATTTTATCTACTATGTAACGATTTAGCTTACAAAGCCATACAGTAATACGTATAAGACTACGGAATAATGCTCACCAACGGTCGAAAGGTCGCAAAACAAAAATAATTGATACTGGCATGACATTTAAGAGTGAGTAACAAAAATGAACAAGATAACAAAATCAGCATTAGCACTGGGTTTAATCAGCGCAGTTTCTCTTCCAGCTTTAGCTGCAGGTACTGACGGCGGTGCGTACATCGGTGGCGGCCTTGGTGTGTACCAAGATTCTGATACAGACGGTCAAGGCAACCTAGACTCAGACGGCATGGGTTACAACCTATATGGTGGCTACCAGTTCAACCGTATCGTTGGTGTTGAACTTGGCTACAACGATTACGCAGACTACAAAAAAGGTGCTGCAAAACTGTCGCCAACTTCTATTTCGTTATCAGCAAACCTAGGTTATACGTTCGACAACACGATTCGTCCATTCGTGCTTGCAGGTTTAAGCTCTGTTGACCTAAACGCAAATAACGCAGCTCTATATGATGACGATAGCGGTACCGGTTTCCACTTTGGTGTTGGTGTTGAATACACGCCAATCGAACATCTAACACTACGCCTAATCTCACAAGCAGACGCAGTGAGTGTTGAGAACGACTACGGCTTTAAGAAAGAAGACAAAACACTTGCCTTCAACAGCATTAGCTTCGGTGGTTCTTACAACTTCTAATGTGATTGAACCACATAGAATAAGCTGAACATACTAATTCACTTTGCTGTTCCACCTTGTCATGAAGGTCACTCAGTAAAGTGAATTTTTTGTTTCTACACGCACTATCGCGTCATTTCACTTTAGCCGGTTTATCGCTCACCATTACTTACTGAGCTTTATGCGTTGATATTAGAGCTTTCTTGGTAGCGAGACTAAAATAAAGGGATAAGAGACGCAGGAAAACAAGACCTATGAATCTACCAAGCTTTAACATGTCGATAAACAAGCTGCCTTTTGTGTTGGCCGTGTATTACCTGCTTGTCATTAACTTGCCTATCTCACGCGAACTGTTCAATATTCTTAGTGCCTCACAAGCCGAAAGCATTGGGTTTATCATCTCGATCCCATTTTTCTTTCTCGCCGCATTCAACTTTATCTTTCAAGTATTCAACTGGCCGATATTCGCCAAAGCTTTTTTTATCTTGTTACTACTTACTTCCTCTTTAGTCAGCTACAGCATGTTCAACTACGGCATTTTTGTAGACTATGGAATGATAGAAAACGTCTTCGAAACCAACAGCGGAGAGGCTGCTAGCTACCTAAGCAGCTATTCTATTTTATGGTTTGTTCTGATGGGAGGAGTCCCGTCACTGCTGCTTTTATTTACGGATCTTGAAAAAGAATCTTGGAAAGATTTTGCTATTTGGAAGGCGATTGGATTGCTCTCTTCGTTGATCGTCATTGCCATCATTGCCGGGTTGTTTTACAAAGATTACGCATCGATTGGTCGTAATAACTCTCATCTTAAAAAGATGATCATTCCGACCGAATACGTCGCTTCAACCGCAAAATACATCAACAATACTTACATCAAAGAACCGATTCCTTACCAAGAAATCGGCTTAGATGCGCAGCTAAAACCAGAAGCTAAACAAGCTGAAAAACCAACCTTATTGGTGTTTGTTCTTGGTGAAACGGCACGTGTATATAACTACCAATATTATGGCTATGAGAAAGAAACCAATGCTCATACCAAACCCTATAACCCGATCTTTTTCTCTGATGTTCAGTCATGCGGAACAGCCACTGCGGTTTCTGTGCCGTGTATGTTTTCTAACATGAATCGCAGCAACTACGATCGTGATAAAGCCTACAACCAAGATAACGTAGTCGACATTATGAACCGCGCGGGCATTCACTCTATCTGGCGAGAGCACGATGGTGGAGACAAGGCGGTCGCACATCGAATCAAAGAGATGACTCTCGTCGCCAAAGACAGCGACCCGCTGTGTAATAACGATGTGTGTTATGACACAGCCATGCTAGAGAACTTCGAACAAGATACTCAAGATCTTAAACAAGATAGCATCATTTTCTATCATATCTCCGGATCTCACGGCCCAACTTACTTTGAGCGATACCCAGAAGATCATAAGAAGTTTGTGCCAGACTGCCCACGTTCTGATATCGAAAACTGCACCAAAGAGCAAGTGGTCAACACCTACGACAACACCATCTTGTACACAGATTTCTTTCTATCACAGGCTATTCAGAAACTAGAGAAACTCACCGATAAGTACAATGTCGCGCTGATGTACATTTCCGATCACGGAGAATCATTGGGAGAAAATGGCATCTACTTACACGGCATGCCTTATTCATTGGCACCGAAAGAGCAAACCCATGTGCCTATGATCCTATGGATGTCTGATGGTTTCGCCGAGCAGAAAGGGATAAACCAGACCTGCTTAAGAAAGGCAGGCAAAGAACAGAGCTTCTCCCAAGATAACCTGTTCGATTCTTTACTCGGCCTAATGGATGTACAAACCAAAGAATACCGAGAAAACCAAGACATTTTTGCTGCGTGTCGGTAGTGTTTTTGCTTATGTAAACCATCGGAAAACTCGAGTTGCCTGAACAAGCTCTCCTCAACTTCCCCTAAAAAGAAAAGACCTCGGTCTTTTCTTTTTTTTCGTCGCTAACATGGAGCCAGAGTGCTAATTTATAACGACGAAACAATGAGCTACATTTAATAGAGACAATAATGGAAGAGTCCGTCGTACTCCAAAGACCAACATGTCTTATTAGACTTCATCTCACTCACATCGCTCATTGAACTTACCACGATTAAGCTCAGTTCAATACCGCGCCTGAATGGCGCATAATATCAATGTTTACGTCATATCATTAAGGACAAATGAATGGACGCTTTCATAATTTCAAGCTGGCAATTTTCTGAGGGGGTGGCACATGAACACACCACCAGCCCAGCCTCATTCGAGCAATCAACTTGGTATCACTGCCAAAGAGATGCTGACGGTTTGAGAGAATGGCTCCACAGTAATACGGTTCCAAATGCCATCATCGATTCATTACTCACCGATGACACCCGCCCTCGGTTCGAACAATTTGGCCACGACTGTTTTTTGATGATTCTGCGAGGCATTAATCTAAACGAAGGTGCTAACCCTGACGACATGCTTAGCCTACGCATCTTATGGTACAAAGGCACTTTAATATCGACACGTAAAGTTCCTTCAAAAGCGGTCAGTAATCTGATATCTGATCTCAAACAAAACCAAGGCCCTACATCATTACCTGATGTGTTGTTGGGCATGATCCGTGGAATCAACCACAGTATTTCAACCTTCCTAGCACCCGTCGAACTATTAATTGACGAGTTAGAATCTACATCCAATATCGACATAAGATCCATTAACGCTCTACATTCAAGGCTACTCAGACTAAGGCGTTATTTGAAGCCACAGAAATACGTTTTTGAAGATTTAATGAGTGACCTACCTGCGCCATTGAGTAAGCACAACAGTCATATAAAGAACAGCCTTGATACCATCCTGAGAATTAACGAGTCTGTTGAGTTTTACATCGAACAAATTAATGTATTTTTAGCGAGCCTAAGTCAGCAACAAGCTGAAAAAATGAATAGAAATACGTACCTATTTTCTATCATTGCAGGTATTTTCCTCCCTGCTGGGTTTTTCACCGGTTTACTGGGTGTCAATATCGCTGGGATACCCGGAACAGATAACCCGATAGCATTTCCACTATTTTGCGTTGGGCTGCTCGTGGTCATAGCGGCAGAGGTCGTTATTTTGAAAAAATTGAGGTTTATTTAATGGTTGAGTTTTTGCAATCCAATATGTGGCTTAGACAAGTAGTTTTAGGTTTACTTCTTATCACTGTGTATTGGGTGATCAAACGCTTGGGTAAGAACTGGATAGAAACATTAGCGGAAAATAAGCGTGTCGAATTGAAGCGAAAGCAGTTCGTGATTAAGTGTTTCAATATTGTTCTGTTTCTACTCTTCATCGCTGTGTTTACGATTGTTCTTAACTTGGGTTTTGGTGATATTTCTCTGTTCTTGTCTTCGATATTTGCGGTGCTGGGTGTCGCTTTATTCGCGCAATGGTCGATTCTAAGTAACCTCACAGCCAGCGTACTAATATTTTTCGTCTTCCCTTATCGCATTGGCGACAGAGTAAGAGTCGCGGAGAAAGACGAAGACATCAGCGGTGTGATCATCGATATCACCATGTTCCATGTTATTCTTCGACACAGTTCGGGCAACATTATCACCTACCCTAATAACCTGATCCTACAAAAAGGCGTGATAAAGGTATTAGTTGATCCTGAGTTAAAGAGTGAAACTGTCGATACAAAACTCGTCAAAGCTGAAGACTCAGATAAGTAATGCGCCCTCTGTTGAACTTCCACATCAATAAGTTCAACAGAGGGTAAGATATCTTGCCCTCTTTCAATTAACATAAGCTCTCCTGTTAATACTTACACGCCTTTCAAAACTGACGTTTTTATTCAATATCAATCTAGAGTACTCACCTACAATTGCTGCTATTGAAACGTGGCTTGGCTAATCAATTTATCTCATCGTCCGTTGACGCACCTGAGAACAAGATGACAACCACGCACTCTACCGAATCGAAACAACAGGAATTAACGCGATGTTAGACATCAAAAAAATCTCAGTACTTAGCGACTTAAGCGAACTTAAAACGGCTTACTTTGCTGAATCTACAGCTCCACTCGATGGCATGTGGCATTTTGGCTTTGTACCTATGTCTGACCATTACGGCTTTTACGAAGATGACAAACTTGTGGGGTATTGCGTATTGAACGGAGAAGGTTACTTACTTCAATTCTACCTAGCACCAACAGCCAACACCAATATAGAAGACTTGTTTACCTTAATCGTAGAAAACAACAGCTCTGTGATTGGTGAAGTGAAAGGCGCATTCGTAAGCACGGCAGAACCACAATACTTGTCACTATGCATGGATAACACCCATTCATTTAAGGTGAACTCCTTGATGTATTGCCAAGACCAAGAAGCTAACTCTAGTCGTAATTCAGGTCGTATTGAAGACATCGAGATGACTCTCGCGACGCAAGAACAACTCGATCAATTAGTCGAATTTGCTTCATCAACGATTGGTGCGCCAAAAGAGTGGTTAACCGGCTACTACGGCAATTTGATTGCCCGCCAAGAGTTATGGGGCTACTGGGAAAATGGCAGCGTTCTCGCAGCCGGTGAGTGCCGTAAGTTCGATGAGCATCAAACACAGTTTGCCGACCTGGGTATGATTGTCGCTCAACAAGAGCGCGGAAAAGGGTTAGCAACGCGTGTTCTTAACTTTCTAAAGCAGCACGCTAACCAGCAAGATTTGGAAGTTATCTGTTCAACAGAAAATAGCAATATTGGCGCGCAAAAAGCTATCACACGCGCTGGGTTGTCATCAAAGCATCGCATCTTACAGTTTGATTTTCGCTAGTTGAAAACTCAGCTTTACCTCGCACTGAGCATGCGCACTCAGTGTGAAGTGAAGCTAAGATGCCAAGCGCAAGCAATTAGTATGGATAAAACTGTCACAGACAACGATATCCACATATAGTGGTAAAGTACTCATCAGAAATAGAAGTTCGAATGATCAATTGGTTACAGTCGCCAAAATCCCCTGAAATCGCTCAGTTCATTGATTGCTACTGGCTTATCGAGAAAACGCCCGATGCCCAAACTCATCAGTTTCCGATACTCAACCCTGACCCTTCAGCGCATTTAATCCTGTCCCCCTGCGATCAGCCGTATCACTACACAATAGAGCAGCAAGTCGAGCAAGGGGTTGGCAGCCACCTGTTGCTGCCCCATCACAAAGCCATTGAACTTGATCACTCGAAGCCGTTTATTCACTTGGGCATCAAGTTCCACGTTGGTGCTTTGTATTCGTTAGTCACCCCTGATTGCCCGCACCCAAGCCTAGATCGCGTCAATACCATCGACCTTGCAGATTTACTAAACAACTCTGATGTCGATACGATGTCACTGATTAAGCTTGCTCAAACCGACTTTGAAGCTTGTTGCCAGAAGCTGGATGATTTACTACTTCCATGGTTATCGACCGGTAAAACAGATAGACACAGTGAAATCACTCACAAAGTGTTGGGTGTACTTGATTCGACGCCGATTGCAGAGCTTAGCGACAAGCTGTTTTGCTCGCAAAGAACATTAGAGAGAAGCTTCAACAAGGTAACAGGGCTGACATTAAAACAGTGCCAATCGATGAACAAACTCGAAGCTATGTTGGAATACTTGTATAAGAGAAATTTGGATGACATCGACTGGATGGACGTCGCCTTTCAATTTGGGTTTAGTGACCAACCGCACCTAATTCGTTACCTCAAGAAAACCATTGGCCTAACACCCAATACTTATGCCAAACAAGGGGGATTAACTATAGACGTTTATGGCGGGGTCAGGTCAGAATAACGAACTGCCACTACGACACTCTCTGTCTATTGTGTCCCATTCACAGCAAGTTTTGTTGAGTTTAGAATTGCGACTCCATATACTGAAAACACCATCAGTCGGAGGGCAATAATGAATAATAAAAACAAACATATAGTTTTAATTCATGGCCTATATATGCCTGCGTTGATCATGCTATATCTGGATAGAAACTTCAAAAAACGCGGCTTTACAACGCACAAATTTGCCTACAACTCGCTGCGTTTCCCTTCTGCAGCCAAACGCCTCAATCGCTTCGTAAATGCTCGCTTTAATGAGTACGATGAGGTCTATTTCTTTGGTCACTCACTCGGTGGCTTGCTGATTCGCCACTACTTTAAGTTCTACCAACCCGACTTTGCAGACACCTGCATTATTACCGCAGGTACGCCGCACAATGGGGCAACCATAGCCAAAACGCTTTCGAATCATGGTCTTGGATTTATATTTGGTTCGAGCAAAATGATCTTAAGTGATGGCTTGGGTGACTACGATATTGATGTGCCGATTGGCGTGATTACAGGTACCTACGACGCCGGAGTCGGACGTATTGTTCTGGGAAGAAACCCGGGCGATGGCACAGTCACACTCGAAGACGCCAACCTGAGAGGAGCAACGGATACTTACGCCCTCAAACTCAACCACACGGCGCTCGTCTACTCCAAAGAAGTCGTAACACTGTCGGCTCAGTTCATCGAACACAGAGCTTTTAAGGACGCTTCATAGCCTATTTCCATTAGCTTTTGCGCGTTGACTCCTGTATCGAGCTCTGTTCTCTTATATGTGAAAGACAAAAACAAAAATACCACTCTGCGATAAGAGTGGTATTCAAAGATTCATTACTGAAAGTGAGTGCTTGTTACAGACGATTTACTCGCGTTGGTAAAAACACCTCACCCAACATGCATCGCACCGAACCACCGCCAATGTCTTCAATCGTTTTCACGTTAAATGGCAGCAGTTTTCCATGCGTCGAAAGCTGAGCTAACTGGGCTGGAGAAAACGCATCGTAAGCCGATTGAGACATCGCGATTACCTTATCGCCATTCACGGTTTCCAATTGCAGAATGTTGCCGCAGAATCGGTTCATCTGATCGATCGAGATCGAGATAACTTGCTTGTCTTTTGCAAGAGATTTCACCACAAAGCGGCGTTCAAACTCAGGAATCACTTCATCACAGATCACGCAGAAGTTATCACCAATCGCCATCATCACATTGGTGTGATAAATCGGCTGACCAGACGGTAATGCCGTTTGGAACGAAACCACGCGAGAATAACCAATACGCTTCGCATAATCTTCTAATACTTCACGGTCGCAACGCTGAGAAAGCGCCGCATAAATCGTCTTATTGATGTGATCGATAACCATCACACCGGTGCTCTCTAGATAAGAACCTTGCGCGATGTAAGACTCTAGAGACTCGCTATGGTTAACAATGCGACCCGACGCTTCTAACGCTTCAATAAGAGCATTTGGCTTAACTTCATTCTGACGGTTTTCACAGGCCATAGGGAAAGTGAATAAACTTCCATCACTACAAGTACTGAACCAGTTGTTTGGGAACACTGCGTCAGGGGTTTCGACACCCAATTCTGGGTAATCAAACTCTACAACTTGCACACCTTCTTTACGCAACGAAGCGACCATAGCTTTAAATTCGGCCATCGTTTCTACTTTCACCTCAGCTTCGGTCAGATTAACTCTGTGCTGAAATTCGTTATCACGTGCTGTTTCTTCGTTAAATTTAAACTCTTTTGGTGGCACCATAACAACGCAATTGGCGTTTTGAACATTAGTGATATGAAGTGATTTTTTGTGTAGGTTTAACATTTCAACCGTCCCTATCTTTTATTTACTTCAGAATTGTAAACAACTTGTTACGACAAGATTCACTGAAAAGAATATTGATTTGAATATTTATCCCAAACAATTACTGCAGATCTTAGATTAATCGGTAATTTTTACTGCAAGATAACAGCACATCAGAAAGAACCAACTGTATGCATATTCGTTAAGTCACTTTATGGATAAATATTCTGATTCCATTTTCTCGCCCATCACGAGTTTTGATTACAATTCAATCCATTTAACGTTAGGATTATCACCGTTGCATAACAATCAATTACGTTTGAAATAAGCTTAACTTTTCCTGTCTAATTCAATCTAAAATAAGCGTCATGAAAGACACTCTTTGGACCTTTCCTGTATCGCTTAGACAAAGTTTTAGTGTTTTAAAGCCAAGTGCCTAAATAGGCGCTAGAACAAAATCCATCGAATGACTTAATACTGATAAGAACCCATGGGCGCTTATATAATTTCAAACTAAGACAGTTAAATTTCGAATCAAGACCATAAAAACAAAGCTGCACCAACGATGCAGTCGCTTATAGATGCACTAGTTTATAAAGGGAAATCTATGTACAAGAAATTTGAAGGCTTTACTGAAGCCTTTCCAAAGGGAGAGCCGATACAACCTCCTACTGGCATACTGGCATTCTGCCGCCATTACACTCGAGGTTTCGAAAAACCATTGATTTTGCTCGGGTTGATGAGCATGACCATCGCGATCATCGAAGTCGCGCTGTTCGGTTACATGGGGCAATTGGTCGACTGGCTATCAACAAGCAACCCAGACACTTTCTTAGCAGACAACGAATCGACATTGATGGGGCTCGGTATTCTGCTGTTGGTTGTGATGCCAATCTTGATCAGTGTTTACTCGCTATTGCTTCACCAAACTTTGCTGGGCAACTACCCAATGTCGATTCGTTGGTTAGCACACCGCTACCTTTTGAAGCAAAGCCTGTCCTTCTATCAAGATGACTTCGCCGGACGTGTCGCGACCAAAGTGATGCAAACCTCGCTTGCAGTGCGCGAAACTGTGACCAAGATGGTCGATGTGTTTGTCTACGTGACGGTTTACTTCACGGCGATGCTGTTCATGCTTGCTGAATCAGATTGGCGCTTGATGGCTCCGATGCTGATTTGGCTATTCGTTTACATCGGTATTCAACTGCACTTCGTGCCAAAGCTAAAAGACGTGTCTTCAGAGCAAGCGGATGCGCGATCGTTAATGACAGGTCGTATTGTCGATAGTTACACCAACATCGCGACGGTGAAATTGTTCTCACACAGTAAAAGAGAAACCGAATACGCCGAAGAAGGCATGGAAGGCTTCCTAGATACTGTGCACCGCCAAATGCGCTTGGTAACCGGCTTCAACATCTGCGTGGAATTCGCTAACTATCTATTGGTGTTCAGCATTGCGGGTATCTCTATCTACCTATGGCTAGATAGCGCAATCACCGTGGGTGCAATCGCGATTGCGGTCAGCTTGGCTCTGCGTATTAACGGCATATCGAAATGGATCATGTGGGAAATTGGTGGTCTGTTTGAGAACCTTGGTACCGTGATTGACGGCATTAAAACTCTGTCTAAGCCTATTGCTATTGAAGACAAGAAAGACGCGAAGCCTCTGGAGGTTCCACAAGGCGGTATCAACTTCGACAATGTAAGCTTTAACTACGGTGAGAATAAGGGGGTGATCAACAACCTAAACCTCAACATCAAACCGGGTGAAAAAGTGGGCTTGGTTGGCCGTTCAGGTGCAGGTAAATCGACCCTAGTTAACTTACTTTTGCGTTTCCACGATGTAGAAAGTGGCCGCATCCTGATTGATGACCAAGAGATCTCGAGCGTTACTCAAGATTCTCTGCGTAGCAACATTGGTATGGTGACCCAAGATACTTCACTGCTGCACCGTTCGATCAAAGACAACATTCTTTACGGTCGACCAGAGGCATCAGACGAAGAGGTATACGCGGCGACTAAACAGGCACACGCGCATGAGTTTATCGAAACGCTAACCGACCCGTTTGGCAACGTTGGTTACGATGCTCAAGTGGGTGAACGTGGCGTTAAGCTTTCTGGTGGTCAGCGTCAACGTGTCGCTATCTCACGTGTTCTTTTGAAAAATGCACCACTATTGGTTCTCGATGAAGCAACTTCTGCACTCGATTCTGAGGTAGAGGCAGCGATTCAAGAGAGCTTGATTGAGCTAATGGAAGGCAAAACGGTTATTGCGATTGCACACCGCCTGTCGACCATCGCAGCGATGGATCGCCTGATCGTGCTTGATGCCGGCAATATCGTAGAAGAAGGCACGCACCAAGAGCTGATTAACCAGAATGGTATTTATGCGCAGCTATGGAATCACCAAACCGGTGGCTTCATTGCCGATGACCTTGAGCAAGCTACAAACGCTTAATTTTTGTGCTATTTTAAAAGTGCGATGTGATTCACAGCAATTTGTTTATTAGCGGTAAATTACACATGGCAGAATGTTATGTCGTAATTATATAATGACATTAACACCAAAGACGCCTCGCTTGCGCGTTCTGGAATAAGGCTAGACTTCGGGGGGAGGCTAGCCTTTTTTATGCCTGCTATTTGGCGCTCTTTGCTACCTGTCCAATAAACTTCATCGATCCTTTTGTTTTTTTCTTGGCGTTTTTTTCTTAAAATGCGCGCAATATTCTTTCTAGAGATCAACCATGAACAAAAGTGTCTTAACTAACGTTATCGCGTTAGCGCTGCTTGCTGGCGGCTATGCGACAGCAAACCAATACTTGCTTTATGCAGGCCTATTCGCCTTTTCTGGTGCCATCACCAACTGGCTTGCGATTCACATGTTGTTCGAGAAAGTACCCGGCCTATACGGTTCTGGAGTGATTCCAGCGCGCTTTGAAGAGTTCAAGGCAGCCATCAAGCAACTGATGATGGAGCAATTCTTTACAGAAAGTAACATCGACCGCTTCCTAAGCAGCGAGATGACAGGAAAGTCGCTCAATCTAGAGCCTGTGATTCAGAAGATCGACTTTAACCCTGCATTCGACTCACTGGTGCATGTTATCGAGAACTCTCAGTTTGGCGGTATGTTGGCAATGTTTGGTGGCACAGAAGCACTAGAGCCAATGAAAGCGCCGTTTGTTGAGAAGATGCAAGAATCTGTGATTGAAATCAGCAAGAGTGATTCTGTAAAAAATGCCATCAAAGACGAGCTAGAATCGCCTGCGATGATGGATGAAATCAAAGAAAACATTGAGGCGATCATCGATCAGCGCTTGAATGAACTAACACCTAAGCTGGTTAAAGAGATGGTTCAGACCATGATCAAGAAACACCTTGGTTGGTTGGTCGTTTGGGGCGGTGTATTCGGTGGTGTGATTGGCTTAATCTCTGCGGCCATTACGCTTTAAGGCGAACAAGTTTATCGGGTTGCTCTTTATCTGACGCTCAACAAAAAATGGAAGCTTATTGCTTCCATTTTTTATATCTAAATCACGTTGGTAAGCGAAATTAGGCCACTATTTTAGAGTTGCCAACAACTCAGGGTTCACGCCGAAGCCCTTTTTATGCTCTTCAATCACCACTTCACTACGTGTCTGAATCACACCAGGCAAGGTGCCCAACTTCGTTGCCATAAACGCTTGGTACGCCTTCATGTCTTTCACTCGAACCTTGATCATGGTGTCAAAGTCACCCGACAGTGAGTAGCACTCTTCCACCTCAGGCATCATTTCCACGGCTTGGGCAAATTTGTCGAAGATCGAAAAGCTAGTCTGATCGAGACGGATATGGATAAAGACTTGAACATCGAGTCCCAGCTTTTCTGAACAAAGCTCAGCATGATAGCCCGTGATGTAGCCCTCTTTCTCCAATCGCTTGAGTCTATCAGAGCAAGGTGACGTCGTAAGGTTGACCTGTTTTGCCAGTTCAACAACAGGTAAACGCCCTTTCATATGCAGAATTCTTAGTATCTCTTTATCGATACGATCGAGCTGATGCTGAGACATAACATTCCTTAAACATTCTAAATTCCGCTCAGTATATTCCATACCAAGTGCAATCGAAGAAAACCTCGCTCACACATTTAAAAACTAAATGCACGGATGATATTCACGCCAGATATAAACACATACAAATAGATAAGAAACCTTATAAATCAAACTCTGGTTATTAACAAATTATTATAGAAATGACCCGATTAACAAATAAGTTGAGCCGGAAACGAAAGAAAGGATATAGGCCAAAGTGAATAATAGAATTATCAAAGAGAAAGGATGACTCTATTATGAAAACGCAAGAACTCGCATATAAACCTTACGGTATTGGTTCATGGACACACGTAACGGTATCAAAAGATGTTGCTCAGGCACTAGCAAATGAATACTCAAACTATGGTTGGGATGTGAAGATTGATGGCGACGCCATTGTTGCCGAGCTAGCACTCAAAGCCGCATAGAAACGCAAAAACCTCCTAAAACGGAGGTTTTTTGATCTAAGTTAGTGAGCGCTTACTGTAAGTTAAGCTAAACCAATTTGGGGTACAGTACTTCCTGTTTCGCAACGACAATTGCACGTGCGGCAGAAGTGCTGAGTTTCCATATCGTAGTACAGGTTTCCACTAAATAGTTTTGACGTCCATTGCATCATACGGCCAGAAGCTGTCTCGGGCTCTGATTCACAACGTTTCATTATAGACTTATGTAGTGTTGTTTTTTTACATCCTTTGCAATAGAGATCAGGCATACCTTTGTCCTATAGGTCTTTAGTGGTTACTGACAATTGACACATCATGTCCAATTCGGTTCCACAATTCACCGAGCTAATGACAAAAGTGAGCGCCAAGTTCAAAAAATAGCCATTTTTCTGTTTTATTTTTTGACATCACACGCCATTGAGTAAGTTGATCTTTCCCTTCTCACGCAAGATCCTACCGCTTCGATTTACATTGTAAACCCCCATTTCAATATCAGAAAACCTCGAATAAACTTAATTTGAAATAAGACAAAGGTCGTACTCACATAAAAAAATAGAGCCACCGAAGTGACTCTATTGCTTTTATTTTTCAATTTCTTTTTAGCTAACGTTCTTTGCTAATTCACATCTGTTTTACAATGTAAATTAGTCTAGCTCAACGAGGTTCTTCTCGAACTCAGCGTGTTGCTTCTTAACTTCGTCTTCAGGCTCGCCCGTAATTAGACTCACGATAACGATAGAAAGAGTCGATAGGATGATTCCCGGTACGATTTCGTACACATCGAACCAACCGCCCGTGAACTGTTTCCAAAGTACGATAGTCACACCACCAACCACGATACCCGCGAGAGCGCCGTTACGGTTCATACGAGACCAGTACAGGCTCAATACAATAGCTGGGCCGAATGCAGCACCAAAACCAGCCCATGCGTAAGACACAAGGCCAAGTACTGAACTGTCTGGCGTCATCGCTAGTACAAGTGCAATCAGAGAGATTAGGATAACCGCGAAACGGCCTACACGAACAATCTCTTCAGACGTCGCGTCTTTCTTCAGAACTTGCTTATACAGATCTTCTGCCATTGCAGATGAAGAAACAAGAAGTTGTGAATCCGCAGTACTCATGATTGCCGCTAGGATTGCAGCAAGTAAGATACCTGCGATTACTGGGTGGAACATCGCGTTCACAAGAAGCATGAAGATCTTCTCGCCATCGTCTAGCTTAGGTGCGCCCGAGTTCGTCACGTAGATTAGACCAACAAGACCAACCAGCATTGCACCAATCATAGACAGTGCAGTCCATACCACCGCGATACGACGCGCGGTTGTTAGGTCTTTGTTGCTACGCGTTGCTTTGAAACGAGCCAAGATGTGTGGCTGACCGAAGTAACCTAGACCCCATGCCGCTAGCGAGATGATCGCGATAGCAGAAAGTGGTTCACCTTTCGCATCATTCCATAGCGTTAGAAGCTCTGGGTTAATGTTGTGTAGGTCAGTAGACAGTTGGCCAAGGCCACCGTTCATTGCTGCGATTGGTACAATCAATAGCGCAGCAGACATCAGTAGACCTTGAACCAAGTCAGTCCAAGATACCGCAAGGAAACCACCAAACAGGGTGTACGAAACCACACATACTGTGCCGATAATTACCGCTGTTGTGTAATCTAGGCCAAATACCGTTTCAAACAATTTACCACCCGCTACCAAGCCTGAACTTGTGTAGAAAAGGAAGAATAAAAGGATAAAGAAAGCAGAAATTGTTTGGATCAGCTTAGAGTTATCATTGAAGCGACGAGATAGGAACTCAGGCAACGTCAGTGATTCAGTTGTAATACTGTAAGTACGCAGACGCTTAGCACTGATTAACCAGTTAGCCCAAGTACCCACAAGTAGACCACCAGCAAGCCAGAATGCTTCAAAGCCAGCAGCGTAAGCGTAACCTGGTAGGCCAAGTAGCAACCAACCACTCATGTCTGATGCACCAGCAGAAAGTGCAGCAGGCCATGGACCTAACGAACGACCACCTAGGAAGTAGTCAGTTGAGTTAGATGTACGTTTGTAAGCAATAACACCGATTGCCAGCATCATAATTAGATACGCAATGAACGTCGTCGTTATTGCAAAACTGTTTTCTATCATTTGATAGTCCTCATTTTGTAGAAAGCCTTCCATGCCTAATTCAATGCAAAGCACTCACCGTAAAGGCAAGCAAATGCATTGAGTTAGGTATTCAGGCTCCAAAGCACTATGAGTTAAATCCAAAGATGGAGAAAACCAAAATGGAAAAAAACAAAAGTGTTTAGAGCCAGTATTACTGAAGGTTAGTGAGCTTCGCTTCCAAGTTCGAGCAAGGTCGCGTTACCGCCCACGGCTGTTATATTTATAGTTCGCGTACGCTCGGTAATGAAGCGCAGCGATAGGTGTGGATCATTAGCAACATTCATTGCCGTTAGATCCGTTTCAGCTACTAAACCGACGATTGCACCGTCACGCTTAGCAAGTTGTAAATTGATAGCTTGAGCCGTTTGTGAATTACCCACGTAACCTGCACTTCGTACATCGCAAGACAGCAGCTGTTGAGCAGCGTCGTACGAGGCAACCTGTACCAAGTTAGTTGGTAGATTCGCTTGTTTCGCGGCGTCAGCAATTAAGGTATTGAACTGCACGTCATCACTGCACAGTTGCACGCTGTTACCCGCTAATAGTGCTGCGGTAATCATCGCGGTTGCTGTTTGCAGTGCTGGCACTTTCTCTTCGCAATCATCAACAATCACCAAAGCCACGCCACGACCTGCAGCATACAGCTCATTGGTTTCGCCCGTAGGCCCCGCCATGAGGTGATGCTCAGAAAGCAGTGCAGACGCTTGCTCTAGATGATAAGTCGCCACAGCTGCCAAAGGCGCAGATTGGCTTTCGATCTCTGATTTGAATGAAAGTACCTGAGCACTCTTATGATCAAAATCGGTAAGATTCCATTGTTCCCACGCTAACAAAGCATCAGAAAAACCTGTCACTTGATGAACCATGATACTGCTCCTTATGCCTTGTCTTGTGATTGAGAAAACTGAACATCAGTAAAGCGATATAGGTAGTGAGGACCACCCGCTTTAGGGCCTGTACCCGACAAGCCTTGACCACCAAATGGTTGAACACCAACAACAGCGCCCACTTGGTCACGGTTGATGTAACAGTTACCCACACGAACGTGTTTTTCGATCCAACGGTAAGTTGTCTCGTTACGGCTGTGGATACCCATAGTTAAGCCAAAGCCCGTTTGGTTAATTTGGTCTACCACTTGCGCTAACTCACTCGCCTTGAAGCGAACGATGTGCAGCACAGGACCAAACTGCTCTTCTTTCAAGCAACTGATGTCATCGATTTCAAAAGCACTTGGTGGAACAAAGTCACCATGTTCACAATCCGTACCTAAAGAAAGTTGAGCCACCTTCTTCTGGGTATTGGTCATGTTTTCTAAGTGCGCCATTAGCTTCTGTTTTGCGTTTTGGTCGATAACAGGGCCAACATCGGTTTTATGAAGGTGTGGAATACCAACACTCAACTCGTCCATTGCACCGTGAATCAATCCAACCACGCGGTCTGCAATGTCTTCTTGGATGTAAAGCACACGCAGTGCAGAACAACGTTGACCTGCTGAAGCGAATGCAGAACGAATAACATCACGAACTACCTGTTCAGGCAGTGCGGTACTGTCGACGATCATCGCATTCTGACCACCGGTTTCCGCGATAAACGGAACAGGCTTAGCGTTACGACTTGCCAATGACACGTTAATGCGTTGTGCAGTTGGGGTTGACCCCGTGAAGGCAACGCCTGCAATCGCATCGTGGCTAGTTAGCGCACTGCCGATCTCTGCACCACGACCAGGTAGAAGTTGAATCGTGCCAGCAGGGAAGCCCGCTTCATTCATCAGTTCAACCGCGCGAGCCGCAATCAAGCTTGTTTGCTCTGCAGGTTTCGCCACAACCGTGTTACCCGCCACTAGTGCAGCTGTAATTTGGCCAAGGAAGATCGCCAATGGGAAGTTCCAAGGGCTGATACAAACGAATACACCACGACCTTGTCGCGAAGCGATTCGAGTTAGACCATCAAAGCCTTTTAGCTCAAAACCTTGTAGGTTGTTCGCTTGTTTTGCGTAGTAACGACAGAAGTCGACCGCTTCACGCACTTCATCAATGCTGTCGTGAATTGTCTTACCTGCTTCTTGATGACAAATTGCCACCAGCTCAGCCAGGTTGTCTTCCATCAGGTCAGCCAACTTATCAAGCGCTGCCGCTTTGGTTTCAACTGAAGTTGCGTTCCAATCAGCAAATGCTGCATCAGCGCCAGTGATCGCTGCGGAAACATGATCAAGGTTAGCGAAAGCCACCTGACCCACATTAATTCGACGATCATAAGGTGCAGTCACTTGCTCAACGTTCTGATCAGCCTTGATCATGCTTTCGGCAAGAGATTCGCCGTTGATCACAGGTCCAGCAGTCCATTGATTGTTCAAAAAGCCTTTTACTTGCTCTTCAAACTGATGCGCTTCGCTCTCGATATCAATGTTCACACCGTATGAGTTCTTACGCTCAGGGAATACCGCTGGCGGCAGAGGAATCTTAGTGTTGTTCAACGTATCGAATGCCAAAAGCATGTCGACTGGATGCTGTGTTAGCTCTGCTACAGGGCAACGAGCATCAACCAAACGGTGTACAAACGAGCTGTTTGCACCATTCTCTAACAGACGACGTACTAGGTATGGCAGTAGATCTTTATGGCTACCAACTGGCGCGTAAATACGTACCGACTGTTGGTAAGCTTCCATTGCATGGTTGTAAAGTGAATCACCCATGCCGTGTAAGCGTTGGAATTCAAAGTCTTTATGGTCTGTCATCACTGCAATAGCGGAAACCGTATGAGCATTGTGGCTAGCAAACTGCGGGAAGATATTGCCACGAACACTTGGGCTCAATAGATAACGCGCACACGCTAGGTAGGCTACATCAGTCGCTTCTTTGCGAGTGTAAACAGGGTAGTTATCGAAACCAGCTTGTTGTGACCATTTGATCTCACTATCCCAGTAAGCACCTTTAACTAGGCGAAGTGGGATTAAGTCACCCTGCTCTTTTGCTAGGCGGTTTAGCCAAACTAGAACCGGTAACGCACGCTTTGAATACGCTTGAATAACCAGACCAAACTTGCCCCAGCCTTTCACTAGCTCGCTGCGATACAGTTTTTCGAATAACTTAAGCGAAAGCTCTAGGCGATCCGCTTCTTCTGCATCAATCGTGATCGCAACATCAAGCTCAATCGCACGGCGCAGTAACTGCTCTAGCGTGTCGCATAGCTCAGTCAGTACGCGGTCTTCATTCGCCACTTCATAACGTGGGTGAAGCGCAGAAAGCTTGATAGAAACAGACGGTGCTGGGCTAGATTTTGAAGAGACGTATGTGTCTCGACCTACGGCTTCAATCGCCATTAGGTAATCTTTGAAGTATTTGTTTGCGTCAGCAGTGGTCAGTGCCGCTTCACCTAGCATGTCGTATGAGTAGGTAAAACCTTTGTCACGCATAGACTTACCGTTCTTCTGCGCTTCAGCAATGCTGCGACCAAGAACGAATTGGTGACCCATCACCTTCATCGCTTGGTGCATCGCTTTACGAATCACCGGCTCAGAAAGCTTGTTCACTAAACGGTTAACCGCTTGACCTGCACTCTGCTCTTTAGATGAAAGTCCAACCACCTTGCCTGTTAGCATTAGGCCCCAAGTTGATGCGTTAACAAAAACCGAGTCAGAATTCTTCAGGTGAGATTTCCAATCCGCAACGCTAAGTTTGTCGCGAATCAACGCATCAGCGGTTGCCGAATCAGGAATACGCATCAAGGCTTCCGCCAGACACATTAGCAAGATGCCCTCTTGAGTATCTAAGCTGTATTCAAGCAACAAGGCATCGATCATCTGAATAGATGTTTTATCCGCACGGATAGACTCAATCAACGACGTCGTTTTGTCTGTAATTTGCTGCTTTTCAGACTCAGAAGGGGTAGCTAGCGGCAGAAGTTGCTCTAGCCATTGGGTTTCATCCACCATATATAATGGTGAGATAAGCGTCCAAAGATCAGCAAGCGACTGCTCATTGAATTCTGGCTTTAACACATCAGTAGCTGTAAACATGCGTTTTCCTTAATCTCACACCCGAAAAGAGTTCGGGATCTCTACAATGGCTGCAGTGTATTTAGAGTATATAAGGATTACTTGTCAAAAACTCCGAGTTTTTTGCTAAAAACTCGCTTTATTAACAAAACAAACACAAGGTCACATATGAAACTTTAAAATAATATGCCGTTTTGTTTCACTATTTAACAGAAATTTTCTTTTTGTATTGGGATGGTGACATGCCTTGAAGGCGTGAAAAGGTGTGAGTAAAGGAAGATTGACCGGAGAAACCAGCCAGTTCAGCGACCTGACCAAGGCTAAGGTTACCCTGTTCAATTAAACGGCGAGAACGATCGATACGCTTACCAAGAACATACTGGTGAGGGGTAATGCCCATTTGCTCTTTGAACAGCATATGGAACTGGCTTTCGCCCAAGAACACGCTGCCCGCAAGCTGAGCGACAGAGATCTTATTCGCGAGGTGTTGCTCGATGTAGCGATCCAGTGCTTCAAGATCAAAACGCGAGTCTTTAATTGAGGTTTCAAATGCCGATATGTGCCTTTGCATCAGAGCGATCACCGTGTCATTGCAGGCACGGCTTAACAATAGATCATCCGGGCTCGCCTGCATTTCTTGCACCAACATATGGATAAGCTTTTGAATTTGCGCGTCTAATTGGAAGTAGACGTTCGATGATTCTAACTGGTTAATCTTCTCTAACATTAGAGGGTCATCATCGGTTGGCACAGGCATATTGAGCACTAGGATATCCGACTGACCAACCACCCCACCGAAAGCATGATCAGAGCTCGCTGTTACCACACAACCTTGACCCGGCCCGATAAGATTACCTTTACCGCAAACTTCAAATTCCGCCTGACCATTTAAACCAATCACGACTTGCGAATAGTGGTGATCGTGACAATCCATATGCGAAGGCAAAGTAATGATCTCCGCAGGGCGAGGGCCAGTAAGGCCTAGCGGGGACAAGTCTAGGTTTGGAAAGGGTAAAGGTTTTGGCATGACAGCAAAGTACTCAGATCGACATAGTGAGAATAATACTCTGAAATCTGCACAAGATGAATTTGTAAATGATCATGAGAGTCATTTCCTCACCATAAACAGAAGATCATTACCGCGATCATCTTGATCATGCCTCCGGAAAGATGATCAAGAGCGTACAAACTACGGGCATTGTAAAACCAATCGTTCCGGCGAATTTAGGGGCTTCACAAGCAATCACACGAACACGAACACGAACACGAAAAACATTTTACAGGCTTCTACGACATGGTGGGTAATGTATGGGAATGGACAACCGTTCAGAAAGGCCTAGCGAAAGGTGGCGCGTGGAGCTTCTCTCCTGAAGAAGCAAAAGTGTTTAACGAACTGTACGTACCGCCTTCAACGGCAGCGAACTATCTAGGATTCCGAGTAGTACGAGAGCTGTAGGCTCCCAGTCATAGGCTCAGAACCCCAAATATTTACTCTAGGTTCTCAATTATCACATTGAGCAACATTTATAGGGGAATTCCCCCCTTATGCATAAGCACTCCTAGGAGTAGATTCGTCGATAGAGTAGTAAGTCACTCTGGGTATCAAATTGATGCCTCAGTTTAATTTACCTGACCCTCGTAAATTAGACTGAAAATCTTCTACATGTCGACAAGGCATATCTTGTCTTTAGCCAGCCCCTCTTCAGGCTGGCTTTTTTTTGCCTGATTATCACCCTTTATGCCCATCGATTCTCCGTGATTGACACAGTTAATCAACAGTCCGTTTAACTGTCAGTCACCCCTTATTTTTCGTACTCTAATTGCCATTGCAGCGCTATAAGAAACTGATATCATTGCCATACCTCAGCTTACGAGATAAAACCTTGCCAGATCCACTCAACTCCATACATCGTTCTTTATTCGAACAACTTCCAGGCTGCTGGGGCTGCAAAGATACTGACTCGGTCTTCGTGTATGCCAACCTTGCTTACAACCAATTGATTGGCTTAAAACCCAATGAGACTTGTACTGGCTTGACCGACTTCGACATGCCCAGTCAAACCACTGAGTGCGCACAAGATTTCAGGGCTCAAGACAAACATGTAATGGATACACGCAGTACCCTTAAGATTCTCGATATTCACCCCTATCCAGACGGACGCTGGCACGCCCATATCTTTACTAAAACACCATGGCTTGATGACGACGACAACGTCCAAGGCACCATCTTCTATGGCCAAGAGCTTACCGATACCGCGATCTTAGAGGTCGGTCATTGGGTTTGTCAGGCCACAGGAACAAAAAGCGATCAGGCATCGCTTGCGGGGTCAGAGCCGCGCGTGTCTAAGCTGCAAAAGCGGCTGACTTCGAGAGAATCAGAGGTGCTGTTCTTACTGCTTTTCGGCAAGAAACCACAGTACATCGCGTCGACGTTAAACATTTCAATCAAAACGGTCGAAGGTCATGTCGCTAGATTGAAACAGAAGTTTGATGCACGCAGTAAAAGCCAATTGATTGAGTATGCGTTGGATTCAGGATTGGGCTCAGTGATCCCAGAAACTCTGCTCAAAAAACAGATCTCTGTTGTTCTTCACAGTGACTGATTGACTGTTCAGCTGAAAATGCAGACAAAAAAATGCCGTTGATTTGATCAGTCTAATCAACGGCATTTTTGGATCTGTTAAGCAGCTAAGCGATCAAGCAGCCTAAGGCGCTAGGCGATCAATATCCCAACTGTTGTCTTGACGTGAGAACAAGAAACGGTCGTGCAAGCGGTGTTCACCACCCTGCCAGAACTCAATACTATCCACACGAACTCGGAAGCCACCCCAGAAAGAAGGCACAGGAATCTCGCCTTTGGCAAACTTCTGTTTAAGCTCTAGATACTTACCTTCTAAAATTCCACGCGCTGAGATGCGGCTACTCTGCTTACTTGCAATCGCGGCCAATTGGCTCTCTTTTGGACGTGACGAGAAGTACTTCATATTTTCCATAGCCGTCAGCTTTTCAGCCGTGCCCGTAATATGAACTTGTCGCTCAAGTGGATGCCAAGGAAAGTGCAAACTGATTTTGCTGTTGTGCTCAAGCTGGTGCGCTTTACGGCTACCTAGGTTGGTGTAAAAAACGAAACCGTCTTTATCCACATTCTTCAGCAGAACAATGCGTTGGAATGGCTGACCATTTTCATCAACCGTAGCAACTGTCATGGCAGTAGGGTCCGTCAACTTCGCTTCAATGGCTTGCTCTAGCCATAAATTGAATTGCTCAATCGGGTCTGCGGCCAAGTCTTTACGTCTCAATCCACCCTTAGCGTATTCGCGACGAATATCTGTCAGTTCCATTTGCTTGCTCCTTTAAATTTTTTTGTGATTTTGCGCCGTAATCCTTTGAAACACAAGTCTAAGCCATGGTTTTGTCTCACAGAAGGTGCTCTGTGTTAACAAGATCTCGGTACTCTCTCCATCATATTGATAATCTTTATACAAACCGATGACAAGCTGAGATCCGAGTGACCAAAATACTGCCTAACCTAATGACACCCTTTGTTTTATTCTCATTGTTATTGGGAGCTGCAGGGCTGACCGCAACCCACTTTATGGCAGTGCAATTCCAAGAAAAAATCGTCACTCAGCAACTCGATGAAGCAGCAAGTAAAGCCAATCTACAAATCGACTCTGAATTGGATAAATTCAAACAGATCCCGGATTTGCTCAGCCATGACCCGCGCTTGCTCTCTTATTTTGACTCATCACCACAAGCAGACAAGATTTCCGCTGCGCAGCTCAATCAATTGCTATTTGAATGGTCGAATCAAAGCCAAGCCGACACCATCTATATTCACGATCCGAACGGTACTGTGGTCGCTTCCAGTAATTACCAAAAGCCTCGCACTTTTGTGGGTGAGAACTTCTCGTTTCGTCCCTACTTTGCTTCTGCCATTCAAGGTAACAACACACAATATGTCGCGCTAGGCGCTCGTTCGAACGTACGCGGTTATTTTCTGTCTTCACCTCTGTATATCGACAAGGAAATTGTTGGCGTTATCACCGTAAAAGTGAGCTTAGAAAATCTCGAAAACATCCTAACCAGCGACGATTTTGAGATCGTAGTACTCGACTCGAACCAAGTGGTCTTTCTATCAAGCCAAGCTCCATGGCTTTACCATTCATTGTTGCCATTAACGCAGCAACAACAAACGGATATCGCACTTCAACGCCAATACGGTCAAAGCGAAATTTCGATTATCGAAGCCTTTCGTTCTTCAAGATCTCAGTCAGAAGCTAGCAACGCCAATCAATCTAGCAACCTTCAATCCAATGAAATCCGAAAAGAGCTCACCGCCAACCAGTTATTCAAGCTTGGTGCTTTTAATCTTTACCCCGCTACCATCAGCAACAACCAGTACCAAGTCGTCGCCCTAAAAGAGACCAGAGCTGAACTTATTAAAATCTTTCAGATCGATGTCATCTTCGTAGTGATTTACAGCTTGGTGATGCTCATCGCTTGGTCGTGGCGCCAGACTTATCTCGCGAAAGTGGCGTTGACCCGACTCAACCAAAACCTAGAACAAACCGTAGATAAACGTACCCACTACTTGAAGCAATCCAATCAACAGCTGCAACAAACCCTTTTTCAATACCAAGAGTCGCAATCCAAGTTGAAACAGACAGAACAAGAGCTGACACAAACCGCGAAATTAGCGGTACTCGGTGAGCTGTCAGCCAGCATTAACCACGAAATCAACCAACCGCTTGCAGCACTGCGAACCTACAGTGAAAACAGCTTAAAGCTACTGGAAATGGAACGAACCGATTTAGTGAAAAGCAATCTTGAGAAAATGATTGGCCTCAACAACACCATTACCGACATCATCGCGCGACTCAAAGTCTTTACTCGCAAGGTCACCAAACAAGAACATCATGTGGCGAACCTGCATCAAGCGGTCAATAACGCCACTAGCATTCTCAGTGCGCTGATGATCAAGCAAGGCATTACGCTAAGGCTAAGCACGGTGCCAGATGACATCAATATTGCGATTCATCCAACCGAACTCGAACAAGTACTAGTGAACCTGATTCACAACGCGATTCAAGCGCTGCAACAACAAGTTCTTGAACAGAAAATCTTGCAGGAGCAACAAAACCTGGAAAGCGTTGACCAACAGGCTAGCCCACAGATAGGCATCGAATGGCAACTTCATCACAACTCTTGTCAGCTGATCATTTGGGATAACGGAATTGGCATGCCAGATGACAAACTAGAACAGCTGTTCGACCCGTTTTTCACCACCAAACCGGAAGGTTTAGGGCTAGGGCTTTCAATATCGAAACGGATTATTGAAGCGTATCACGGCACGATCAGCGCGAACCGGTTAGAGCCTTCAGGCATGGTATTCTCGCTAAACATCCCGTTATATAACGATAAGCGCTAACACGCCGTTGTTATTGTTAACGGAAAACGAATTTCACATTACTGCTAATCTCACCTACAGCTAAGGAATCGGCTTTTGCACTCTATGCCTAAACTCTATTTTGTCGACGATGAACCCGCCATTCGAGACTCGGTAGAACAAGCCATGCTCATTGAAGGTATCGATATCGTCGGCTTTCCCAATGCTATTGAGGCATTAAAGAAAATAGATACCACGCAAGCCGGAATTGTCATCACCGATATTCACATGCCGGTAATGGATGGCATTCAATTAACGCAAAAGTTGCTGAGCCAAAATCCTCATTTTCAGGTCATCGTACTTACCGGACATGGTGACGTGCAAACCGCGGTATCAGCGATGAAAGCCGGTGCTTACGATTTTCTGGAAAAGCCATTTGTGGTCGATGCCCTACTCACTGCCGTTAAAAAAGCCGCAGATAAGCTCGCACTGGTTGAAGAGAACAACCTATTGCGTAAAGAGTTGGCAATGCAAAATCAGGTTGGCCCGAAACTGATTGGTCAATCACCATCAATGCAGGCATTACGCCGAGAATTGATCACCCTAGATACCAAAACTAACCCACTTCTATTATTTGTTGGTGATTTAGGGACGGGGAAAAGGGTCACAGCACAATACACCCATGATTTACACAGTCATCAAACCGCGGAGCTTTGCCCTGTCGCTGCGTTTAATTTGCCACGCAGTGACGAAGCGACATTCCATCAGTTTATTTTGCAACTGTTCTTGAAGCATCAAGGTGGAACACTCTATATCCATGAGACAGAAGCACTAACTCAGGATCAATGGCTGTGGTTAGCGAACCTAAAACCCACTCTACTTCGTGAAAACTCATGCAAGACCAATGCAACTTGTATCATTATCGCAACTACAGTAGTTCCTACTACAATTACAGGTGAACTGCGCCGATTTAATTTACTACCCTTGGCGCAAAGAACGGAAGATATTGGCTCTTTGTTCAAACACTTTGCTCGTGGTGCAGCCAGTCGCTATCAACTGCCGCCACCCGTCATTACAGAAAAAGAGATTCAGCGACTCATTGCAACGCATTGGACGGAGAACATTCGTCAGCTTCGCCAACATGCTGAACTCAGAGTGCTGACTCAAATTAAGCAGCCGTCGCTCGACAGCGATACTGATGAGCAAAATGAACTCGATATGAGCATTGAAGAGCAACAACAGTCGTTGAACCAACGCACCGATAGCTTTGAACAAATTATCTTGATTGAGGCGCTACATCGCCATCAAGGTCGTTTAAAAGAGGTACAACAAGAGCTGCAGGTGTCGCGAAAAACACTGTATGACAAACTAAGAAAGCACCAACTCGATAAAACAGATTTCAAGAACCGATAAGTCTTAAAAAATATATAAATTCAAAGATTTAAATGAGCAAAATCTTAACATTTATCAAAAGTAAGAATACACTCAATAGGCTTGCACTTTTATTTAGCGAACAAGGACTGTTATGAGTCAGAAAAATTTCAGCAAATTGAACGAGACCGAGCTTGAGTATGTCGATGATAAAACAGCGGCACTACTCCTCAATACGCCCACCAGTGCGCGAATTATGTTGTGGGTGATCGTTCTGTTTTTTATTGCTGCTATTGGGTGGTCTGCATGGGCAGAGATCGACAAAGTTACCGTTGGCCAAGGCAAAGTGATCCCCTCCTCTCAGATCCAAGTGGTACAAAACCTTGAAGGTGGCTTAGTTAAAGAGATCTTAGTTAAAGAAGGTCAACGTGTTCAGAAAGGTCAGCAGCTACTGTTGATCGATGACACTCGATTCCGTTCGGACTTCCGCGAACGTGAACAACAAGTGGCGAACTTAACCGCCAACGTGTTGATGCTATCCGCTTCATTAACCAGTGTCGTCATTAACGAAGAGTTCTCTGTTGAAGAGTGGAAAAAAAGCGTGTTGCTTGATTACGGTAAACTCGCCTTTCCACCAAAATTCTACGAGCTTCAGCCTAAACTGGTTAATCGCCAAAAAGCCGAATATCGTCAAGATCTGAATAACCTAAAAAACCAACTTTCTGTTTTTGATCAACAAGTTGAACAGAAACAGCAAGACCTAGTTGAGATTAAGGCGCGGGTTCGCAACCTAAAACAGAGTTACCAGTTTGCTCGCCAAGAACTGGATATCACCAAACCCCTCGCCGATGAAGGTGTGGTACCACGAATTGAATTACTTAAACTGCAAAGACAAGTGAACGACACTCGCCGAGAAATGACCTCAAGCGAGCTAAAAATCCCTCTGCTACGCTCAGCAATCAAAGAATCCATGCTCAGCCGTATTGACGCCGCACTGAACTTCCGCTCCGAACAACAAGAAAAACTCAATCAAGCCCAAGACAAGCTCTCTGCAATGACCGAATCTGCCGTTGGCCTAGAAGACAGAGTAAACCGTACCGTGGTGGTTTCTCCTGTAACAGGCACCGTTAAAACATTGGGTATTAATACTGTCGGCGGGGTTATCCAACCGGGTATGGACATCGTTGAGATTGTACCAACAGAAGACTCTCTATTGGTTGAAGCGAAAATCGCCCCGCAAGATATCGCGTTCCTACGCCCAGAATTGACTGCCATCGTTAAATTCAGTGCTTATGACTTCACTAAGTACGGTGGTCTAGAAGGCGTGTTAGAGCACATCAGTGCCGATACCACTCAAGATGAAGAAGGCAATAGCTTCTATATCGTGCGCGTGCGCACCGAAAAACACAATTTTGGACAGAACGAAGAGTTGCCAATCATTCCAGGTATGACCGCCTCTGTCGATATCATCACGGGTAAAAGAACCGTGCTTGAGTACATGTTGAAGCCACTATTAAGCGCTCAAAACAATGCACTAAAAGAGTAATGACGTTTGATGTTTGATAACGCCTTTCAATACACAGCAAATAGACAAGAGCAGAGGCTATGAAGTCTCGGATTTCGCTATTGCTGCTGGTCCTCACCTCTTTCACCTCTGTGGCGCTCAACAAGAGCGACCAACGGTGGATAGATGCAGTGACCAAAACCTACGGCGATAGAGCCGGAAAGCGAGTGGCAACATGGCGCTCAAATATGACGTCATACGACGGATTAAGTGAAAAAGAGAAGCTCAGGTCGGTGAACCAGTTCTTCAACCAGATGTACTTTGTCGATGACAACATACTGTGGGGAAAGAATGATTACTGGGCAACACCACTGGAATTTTTAGGCAGCAACGCCGGTGATTGTGAAGACTTCACAATCGCAAAATACTTCTCTTTGCTTGAACTGGGCGTCCCAGATAAGAAATTACGATTAGTGTACGTAAAAGCACTGGAACTAAACCAGTTCCACATGGTGTTAGCTTACTACTCAACACCGAGTGCAGAGCCATTAATTTTGGACAACTTAAACCCTGAAATTAAACGCGGTTCCAAACGCCCAGATCTACGACCAATTTACAGTTTCAACGGTAAAAACCTTTGGTTGATCAAGTCGGCAGCAGGCAGCGGCAAGTTAGCAGGGAAATCTTCAAGATTGAGCTTATGGAACGACTTACGTTCACGTGAGCGCTCTCTAAAATTAAACAAACCCATTATCAATTACGATGAGTAGGTACAATGACTTTATATAAACAGCTTGTGGTCGGGATGGTTGCAGTGTTCATACTGCTGATGACGTCAGTTTTTATGATCGAATTCAATACCACCCGTGGATACTTAGAGGAGCAGCAACGCTCTGAGGTAAGTAATACCATTAATACTGTTGGACTGGCTCTCGCCCCTTACCTAGAAGAAAAGGACAAGGTGGCAGTAGAGTCTGTTATCAACGCCCTGTTTGATGGCAGTTCTTACTCAGTCGTTCGATTGATATTTCTCGACAGCGGTGAAGACATTCTCCGCTCATACCCTGTAAAGCCAACCGGCGTTCCAGAGTGGTTTACCAACCTAAACCTGTTCGAGCCAGTTCATGACCGTCGCGTAATTACCAGTGGCTGGATGCAATTGGCAGAAGTCGAGATCGTAAGTCATCCAGGTCCTGCCTACGATCAACTTTGGCAAGCATTCATCCGCTTACTGAGCATCTTTGGCACGATCTTCTTGCTCGGTTTGGTGTCTATATCTTGGATCCTTAAGCGTGCTTTACGCCCGCTCTCGTTGATCATTACAAAGATGGATCAGATCGCTAAGAATCAGTTTGGCGAACCTCTGGCTCGTCCGAAGACAAAAGATCTAACCTTGGTTGTCGATGGTATCAACCACATGTCGACTCAAGTTGAACTGGCATTTAAAAACCAAGCGAAAGAAGCTCAGAAGTTACGTGAAAGAGCGTATATCGACCCTGTATCTCAGCTAGGTAACCGTGCTTACTACATGTCTCAGTTAACTCAATGGTTAGAAGAGTCGAGCTTAGGTGGTTTAGCGGTACTTAAAGCGGAATTTATTAGTGAAGAGTACGACGAAAAGGGCTATCAAGAAGGTGATGCCTTGGTTCATCAACTGGCTGAACAGCTACAAGCTTCAATCTCATCACCAGATATCACCATCGCCCGTATTTCTAGTGACGAGTTCGGTTTCATCATGCCAAACATTGATGAGAGCGAACTGAAACTTGTCGCGAGCAGCATCGTAAACTGTATTCAGAGCCTAGGTTCAGACCCAACAGGCACTGCGAACCCACACATTGCTCTTGGTGTGACATACAGCAACACGCGTAAAACCAGTACTGAAATCATGTCGCTGGTGGATAACGCACTTTCAAGTGCCAAGGCGAACCGAGAGCTGTCTTACGGCTACGTAACCGCAGACGATCACGGTGCTGTCATGGGCAAACAACAATGGCGCATGTTGGTTGAAGAAGCGATCATCAACGACCTCATTACCTTCCGTCTGCAGGCTGCAAACAATGCCTTTGGTAAAACGTATCACCAAGAGGTGTTCTCTGCGATTGAAAAAGATGGCGTGCGTTACGGTGCCAACCAGTACTTATACGCGCTAGAACAGCTTGAAATGAGCCACATTCTCGACCAATACGTTATCGAGAAGATGATTGAAAAACTCAATGCAAATGAAGTAACCAGCCCTGTCGCTATTAATATTTCACCAAGCAGTATTTCTCAACCAAGCTTCATCCGTTGGATCGGTAAGACGCTTGAACAGAATGCTTCAATCGCGCACCTGTTGCACTTTGAGATTCCAGAAAACTGCTTCATCAACGTTCCGCACTACACGGCACTATTATGTAACACCATTCGCAACGCTGAAGCAGTGTTTGGTGTCGATAACTACGGACGTAACTTCCAATCACTGGATTACATCAACGAATACCGTCCAAGCTATGTGAAGCTAGATTACCTGTTCACACATAACCTTGATGACGAAAAACAGAAGTTCACCTTAACGTCGATCTCTAGAACCGCTCACAACCTAGGCGTCACCACCATTGCGTCTCGAATAGAAACTCAGACTCAGCTAGATATCCTGTCTGATAACTACGTAGAAGTGTTCCAAGGCTTCATTGTTGATAAATAGTTGTAAGGGTTATATCACATGCAAGATCCACTATTGAACTCACTGATCTACGTTAGCCGGTATTACGGGTTAGCTAACTCGCCCGAAGCGTTGATCAATGGGCTACCACTATCCGATGGAAAGCTAACCCCTTTCCTATTCCCACGCTCTGCTGAACGAGCAGGATTAGTGGCAAAAGAAAACCGTTCCGACTTAGAAAAGATTCCTCACCTGATACTGCCTGCGGTCTTACTACTTAAACAAGGTGAGGCGTGCGTTCTCAACAGTATCGATTTAGAGAAGCAAGAAGCGGAAATCATTACTGCGGAAAGCGGAATGGTGCCAATCATCATTCCTGTCGAAGAGCTGAAAGAACAATTCATCGGCCGCTACTTCTTGGTAAAGAAACAGTTCCGTTATGATGAACGTTCACCAGAAGTTCTAAAAACACGTAAAGGGCATTGGTTTTGGAGCACGATTTGGGAATCTAAAAACATCTACCGAGATGTGTTGATTGCCTCCATTCTTATCAACATCTTCGCGATTGCCGCGCCGATGTTTACACGCTTGGTGTACGACAAGGTAGTTCCCAACCTCGCCTTTGAAACTTTGTGGGTGCTGGCAAGTGGTATCTTTGTCGTGTTCCTATTCGATTTGCTGCTCAAATTGATGCGCAGCTACTTCATTGACGTTGCCGGTAAGAAATCCGATATTCTCATTTCCTCCAAACTGTTCAGTAAAGTACTGGGGATTCGTATGGAAGCGAAGCCTGCTTCTGTCGGTGCTTTCGCTAAAAACTTGCAAGAGTTCGAATCCATTCGTGAATTCTTTACCTCTGCAACCATTGGCTCGTTAATCGACCTCCCCTTCGCACTGATGTTCTTAGCGCTAATTTGGTTAATGGCTGGAAACCTTGTGTTTGTTCCCGTTGCTGGCGTGGTCATTTTGATCGTCTATGCATTGCTAATCCAAGGTCCACTGCGCCGTACCATTGAGGAAGGCTCTCGTCTTGCTTCGCAGAAGTACGCGAACTTAATCGAGAGTTTGGCAGGGTTAGAGACTGTTAAGCTGTTCAGTGCGCAAAGCCAATTCCAATTCCGTTGGGAAGAAGCCGTTGCTCACATGGCGAATTGGAATATCAAAAGTCGACGCATCACTGACAGCATCCAAAACACCGCCGGCTTTGTTCAGCAAAGTACTAACGTTGGTATGATCATCTTTGGCGTGTATCTAATTGCAGAAGGTGAACTTACGATGGGTGGCTTGATCGCTGCAACCATGTTGAGCGGCCGAGCGATTGGCCCGCTTGTTCAGCTGTCTTTGCTTTCGACTCGTTACAACCAAGCAAAGTCATCAATGACTCTGATTGAGCAAGTGATGTCGATGCCTGATGAACAAGAAGAAGGTAAACGCTACATTCACCGTCCGATTATTCAGGGCCATATCGCGCTAGATAAAGTGACGTTCCACTACCCAGATTCACCAGTGGCTTCAATTAGAGACTTAACCCTCAATATTAGTCCTGGTGAGAAAGTAGCAATCATTGGTCGTATTGGTTCAGGTAAAACCACACTAGAACGTCTGATTATGGGCCTGTACAAGCCCACAGAAGGCCATGTACGTATTGATGACACGGATATGGAGCAACTGCATCATGTCGACGTACGACGCAATATAGGTTGTGTTCCGCAAGACAGTAACCTGTTCTACGGTTCAGTAAGAGACAACATTACTTTAGGTCGTCCTTTGGTGGATGACCGTGACGTGATGGATGCAGCAAACCGTGCAGGGGTAACCGCGTTTACTCAACAAGATCCTGCAGGTTTGGAACGCCAAGTGGGTGAAGGTGGTGCCTTGCTGTCTGGTGGACAACGTCAGTCAATTGCCATTGCTAGAGCCTTCCTTGGCCGTCCGCCAGTGTTGTTGATGGATGAGCCGACCAGTGCTATGGATAACCGTTCAGAGATGCACATCAAACACCAACTTAACCAATTGCTACCAAGCGAGACATTAATTCTGATTACACACAAAACGTCGATGTTGGACATTGTCGATCGAGTGATCGTAATGGAGAAAGGCTGCATCATTGCAGATGGTCCTAAAGCACAGGTTCTTTCAGACCTTAAACAAGGCCGAGTGAGAGCCGTTAGTTAGAGCGCTCAAGCCACCTAAATAAATAATTATCAGTAGAAACCCAAAGGGGGAGCATCAGCTCCCCTTTTTTATGGTTCATCG
>NZ_JBFRNU010000040.1:0-52504 GCF_041471145.1 Vibrio sp. 10N.261.54.A5
AGATCAACACGCCCTAGTATTTTTATCGCACTTCACATGTTAAAAAGAGACAAGAAAACACGGTAAAGAAGAAACAAAAAAGGCAGAAGAGTTTCCTCTTCTGCCTTCATATTATTTACCACTCTACTGCGTATAAATTGCAGTAGATTTCAGCTTACAAAGCCTAGCGTTTTTCTGTACGCATACCCATTAGCAAGCTCACACACATCAGTAATAGAATGATGGTGAATGGCAATGCTGTAGAGATTGCACCCGCTTGTAGAGCTTGTACTGCTTCAGTACCACCAACCCACAATAGAGCCACAGCAATCGCACCTTCTAGGAACGCCCAGAACACACGTTGAGGCACAGGCGTATCAACTTTACCACCCGCGGTGATGCTGTCGATTACTAGAGAGCCTGAGTCAGACGATGTAATGAAGAATACTAGAACCAATACAACCGCAATGATTGAAAGCAGAGTCCCGAACGGCAGTGCATCAAACATTTGGAACATTGCTAGTGATACATCTGTTAGGCCGTCTTGACCAAGAATACCAACGTTATTCACGATTTGGTCAATCGCCATGCCACCGAATACTGACATCCAAATGATAGTCACTGTAGTCGGTACAATCAGTACTGCTGTGATGAACTCACGAACCGTACGACCTTTAGAAACACGTGCGATAAACATACCTACGAATGGAGACCATGAGATCCACCAAGCCCAGTAGAATACAGTCCAACCGTGCATCCACGTTTCATCTTCACGACCGTGAGGGTTACTCAACGGAATGATGTTTTCAATGTATGCCATCAATGTCGTTGGGATAGAACCTAAAGTCACCGCGTAGCCGATTAGAGCCACTAAGATAAGCAGTAGGAAAGCCACCAACATGTTGATGTTACTGATAACTTTAACGCCACCATCAATACCACGAAGTACTGATACTACCGCCAATAAAGTCACCGCTGTAATCACAATAACTTGCAGACCTAGGCCCGCTTCAATGCCGAATACATGCTGAATACCACTTGCCGCTTGTTGTGCACCAAGACCTAACGATGTCGCCAGACCAAATAGCGTTGCAAGTACAGCAAGAATATCAACAATGTGACCTGCCCAGCCCCAAGCTCTATCACCTAAAATTGGGTAAAAGATAGAACGGATAGAAAGAGGCAATCCCTTGTTGTAAGAGAAAAACGCAAGTGACAGTGCTACTACGCCATAAATCGCCCAAGGGTGTAGACCCCAGTGATACATGGTTGCGCCCAATGCCAGTTTTGCAGCTTCTGGTGTGTTTGGTTCAACACCTAACGGAGTTTCAAACCAACCCGTGAAGTAAGCCGCTGGCTCTGCCACACTCCAGAACATCAAGCCGATACCCATACCTGCGGCAAACAGCATCGATAGCCAAGAGAAGAATGAGTAATCTGCCGTCGCATCAACACCACCAAGGCGGATTTTGCCGTACGGAGAAACAATCAAACCTAAGCAGAAAATTACGAAAATATTACCCGACCAGATGAAAAGCCAATCAAACGAATTGATAATCTGGCCTTTAACGCCATCTAGCGCAGCCTTTGCTGAAGCGGTATCTGTAATAAGAACACCGATCAGGAACAAAGCGATAAGTCCCGCACTAATACCAAATACTGGGTTATGAACATCAAAACCCCATTTTTGGACGTTATCTTGACCGACAGTGTAATCCGTACTGTCGATACTGTATTTATCTATACCTTTAGTCATTATCCCTCTCTACGGAATTCTATTAGGGTCTATTGACCTCGTATTCCTTACTTACCTGCGACTTAATTACAAACTCGAACCTACGATCCAAGTAGTACAAGCTGTTGTCACAATAATTCAAATACTTGGATGTCTGAAGTTTAGCAGGTTAACTTGTTGTTTTCAGTAAACTAGAATCGGCTCGATGGAATTTCAAACAATATTCACGTAATTACTCAAGTTTATGACGAAAAAAAGGTCGACCCTGTCGACCTTTTTTTCAAAAATACTTTTAACTCAAAGCATTTTGGTGCTTAACCAATTGATTTTCAGTTCGTAAACCTAGCAATAAGCTTAGGCACATAAGCAATAATATGAAGGCAAATGGTAGCGCCATCGATACCGTTCCAGCTTGCAGTGCTTGAATAGATTCCGTACCACCAACCCATAGTAGAACCGCTGCAATCGCGCCGCCCATCAACGCCCAAAATACACGTTGTGGAACCGGTGCATCCACTTTACCGCCAGAGGTAATGCTATCGATAACCAATGAGCCTGAATCAGAAGAGGTGATAAAGAACACCATAATCAAACCAATCGATACCACTGAAAGCACAGAGCTCATTGGCAGAGCATCGTAAGTATGGAAAAGAGAAAGTGTAATATCTTGCAGACCATTCACACCAATCTCGCCCACCTTGTTCGCCACTTGATCAATCGCGATGCCACCGAAAATAGCCATCCAGATGATGATTACTGTCGTTGGGATGAACAATACAGCAACGATGAATTCACGAATCGTTCGACCTTTAGAGATACGAGCGATGAACATGCCTACGAATGGTGACCAAGACATCCACCATGCCCAGTAGAATACCGTCCAACCTTGCATCCACGTTTCGTCATCACGACCGTGAGGATTGCTTAAGGGAATGAAGTTTTCAATGTAGCCCATTAGCGCGGTTGGGATTGCTTTAATACCCGCCATGCCACCAGCGATGGTAACGAAGATAAGTAAGCCCAAAGCAACCAGCATGTTCACATTACTCAGAAGCTTTACACCACCGTTGATGCCACGAACCACGGACATTGTCGCTAAGAAAGTAACCACAGCGATAACAATCAGCTGCATGCCAATACCGCCATCGGTACCAAATACATGGTTAATACCACTTGTTGCTTGTTGAGCACCTAAGCCCAATGAAGTTGCAAGGCCAAATAGCGTTGCAAGCACAGCGACGATATCAACAATATGACCAAACCAACCCCAAGTTCTATCACCCAAGATAGGGTAGAAAATAGAGCGGATTGATAGAGGTAAACCTTTATTGAAGGTGAAGAAGGCAAGCGCTAGAGCAACAACCGCGTAAATCGCCCAACCGTGCAGACCCCAGTTGTAGATGGTTGCACCAAGAGCCAACTTCGCCGCTTCAGGAGAGTAAGCTTCAACACCTAGTGGTGTTTCATACCAGCCAGTGAAATAAGCTACTGGCTCAGCAACACCCCAGAACATTAAGCCAATACCCATTCCTGCGGCGAATAACATCGACATCCAAGATAGGTTTGAGTGCTCTGCTTTGGCATCATTGCCACCAATACGTATCTTGCCATACGGGGAGACAATGAGGGCAAAACAGAAAATTACGAAGATGTTTGCTGCCCACATGAAGAAACCATCGAAGTTACCAATGACTTTCCATTTGATTCCATCAAGCGCCACTTTTGCGGTTTCAGGGTCTGCGACTAGAAGTGCCAACAGGAAGATAATGATCGCCCCTGCACTGATTCCAAATACTGGGTTATGAACATCAAAACCCCATTTCTGAACGTTATCTTGTCCTACTGTATAATCGGTATTTTCAATACTATACCTATCTTTTACAGGCTCCATGCTTCCTCTCTAATTTGCAGCGCACAGTTTGCAACATTGCATTCGGCGCTTAAATTTCGAAAAGAAGAATATCAACCTGTCGCAAAAATACTAAAAAAACCTCCATAAAGGAGGCGTAAATTACACATTTAGTAATTAAATTACACATTTAACGTTATTTAGCGTAAGATCAGTCCACAAGCCCGGAGCTGACCGCATATTTAGCAAGCTCTGCCGTAGAGTGAATATCGAGCTTATGCTTAATATTTTGCCTATGGGTTTCTACCGTTCGATAGCTGATATTCAGCGCCTTTGCGACCTCTTTACTGCTCTCCCCTTTTGCGACTAATTTCAGCACAGCCTCTTCACGTCTGCTCAATGGATTCTTGACAGATGGCGTGGGAGTAATCGGCTGAGTAAACAAATTCTGCGTGACTTTTTCACAGAAATAGGTCGATCCTTGATTGACCGTTTTGATTGCCTGTACCATTTTTTCAGCCGAAATCTCTTTCAACATGTAACCGACAGCACCCGACTGCATCACCTTCATGATGTATTCACGGTTGTTATGCATGGTCAGCATCAGGACCTTGGCTTCTGGGTCTTCTTCTTTAATCAGATGGGTGGCATCAATGCCATTCATGATAGGCATGCTGATATCCATCAACACCACATCAGGGCGCAGAGACTTAACGACCTCTACCGCTTCTAGTCCATTGCTGGCCGTACCTATCACGCTAATATCTGGCTCGAGTTCCAATCTCGCCATAAAGCCATCCAGTACCACTTGGTGATCATCAGCAATCACAACTCGAATAACTTCACTCATTCATTAATCCCTCTAGTGTCAGTAACACTGTAATTTCCGTTCCGAGGCCAATCTCACTCATCAATTCAAAGTCACCACCGATGAACTCCACTCGCTCTCTCATGTTACGCAGCCCGATCCCTCGTTTTTCCATCGCTTTATAGGTGTTGAAACCGACACCGTTATCTTGAATCAGTAGTTGCAACACATTACCAATTTGCTGAGCGATAACCGTTACTTTGGTCGCTTGTGCATGTTTTTCTATATTATTCAGCGACTCTTGCACGACTCGATATAGGGTCGTCGCCGCCTCTGATTTTAACTTACCAGGTTGAGTAGCAAACATGGTCTCGACTTCTATGCCCGAGTGCGCCTGAAAATCTAACAGTAATGAAGACAATGCCGCTTCTAAGCCTATGTCATCCAATGAACTTGGACGAAGTTGATGCGAGATGTGCCTCACTTCTTCGATCGCTCGCATCAGTGAATGCTGCGACTTATTCAAATGTGCTTTAAGGTCTTCATTTTGTAGCTTATTACCGAGCAGTTCCAAATGGCAACGACTCGACACTAATAATTGGTTAATACCATCATGCAACTCACGCGCTAGATGCTTCTTCTCGTCTTCTTGGAACATCACCGTCTTATGCGCCAGCTCCTTTAAGTTGTTATCAGCAATCCGATGTTCATGCATGTTAATAGCCAAGGTCAGCACGATGATGACCGCGACCGTTACGCTCAAAATCACCACAATCGAAAAGAACGTGGTTTCAATATTCTTATTTATCGCAGCCTGCATCGAAGCCACTTCTTGGTGTACGTCTTCAATATACAAGCCGGTGCCAATCATCCAGTCCCAACGCTCTAACCAAGCGGCGTAGCTCAGCTTAGACACCACCTCACCCGTCGAAGGCTTTTGCCACAAATACTGGTGAAACCCGCCTCCGGTTTGCGCTTCTCTTAACAGAGCCTCTATCAGAAAATCGCCATCTTCATCTTGCAGTTGGAGTAGGTTTTGGCCTATCAATTCTGGCTGAATTGGATGAACCAAGTTGGTCCCGTGGCGATCGTATGCGAAGAAGTACCCATCAGAGCCATATCTAAGTTTAGACAATATGGTTCGAACTTTTTTTTTGGCTTGGGCTTCTTGGATATTTGGATCGTTATAGACGTGTTCTATGGCGTCGAACGCGAGATCAACCGTGTCTTTGAGGGCGTTTTCACGCGACTTGATTAGGCTGTCTCTAAAGATCTCGACTTCTTTAGCGCCTAACGTCTTAGTCTGGTGCAGCGAGATCCAACTAATACTCGCCGTTACCAGCAGCAACGGGAGCAACGTCAGCAAAATCAGCTTGGCTTTTAGAGGCATTCCTTTCCCTCACAAAAAACGGCTTACTGAACATCAATAAGCCGTTTTACTTTAGCAATTTATAGATAGCCGTCGAAACATATCATTCACATTCTTGGCTTCACTCACATTCCATAGAAAGATGGGAAAGCGAGAAGTGATCCAAGTACGAGGATTTGAATCAGAATGAACGGCATCACACCTCGGTAGATGTCCTTAGTCGTCACGCCTTTCGGTGCTACGCCTTTTAAATAGAACAAACTAAAACCAAATGGCGGCGTTAAGAAGGAAGTTTGTAGGTTCATCGCAATAAGGATAGCGAACCATGTCATGTTGATGCCCATCAGTTCAGCAACTGGCGCAATGATCGGCACGATGATGAAACAGATCTCTACGAAGTCGATGAAGAAACCCAGAATCAGAATCACCAGCATGGTAATGATCAGGAAGCCCCATTTTTCACCTGGCAGTTGTAGCATCCACTCTTCAACCAGATAGTCGCCACCAGTGTAGGTAAACGCCATTGAGAATGCCGTTGCACCCAACAAGATAGCAAATACCATCGCCGTTACTTTCACCGTCTCTTTCGACGCCTCGTACACCATCGACCAACTAAATTGACCGTAAAGCAGTGCAAGTATCATCGCACCCGCGCCACCTAATGCGGCTGACTCTGTTGGCGTAGCAACACCTGCGAAGATAGAGCCCAGTACAACAATGATTAACGCTAGAGGCGGAAGAATCGCTTTCAGTGCATTAAACACTTCCTGCTTACGGCTGATGGAGTCATCACGTTCAATAGGTTGAGCCGCTTCAGGGTGTAGCTTTGCGTATATCAAGATATAAACGATGTACGCGCCGACCAGCATCACGCCCGGCCAAATCGCCGCTTGGAACAAGTCGCCTACAGGAACACCTAGAACATCACCCAATAGAATCAATACGATGGAGGGTGGAATGATCTGCCCTAGCGTACCAGACGCACAAATAGTGCCGCAGGCTAAGCCTTTGTCGTAATTGTACTTGAGCATTACAGGTAGGGAGATAAGTCCCATAGCAACAACAGAAGCACCAACCACGCCAGTAGAAGCCGCAAGTAGTGAACCTACTAATACGGTTGAAATCGCGATACCACCACGAACGCCGCCAAACAGTCGCCCCATAGACTCAAGCAACTGCTCAGCAAGCTTGGTCTTTTGTAGAACGAGCCCCATAAAAACAAACAATGGAACGGCCATCAGAACCGTGTTTTCCATAATGGATTGAATTCGATATGGCATGAAGGCAAACATTTCAATGCCCTCAGCCCAAACACCAAAGATTAACGCGATACCACCAAAGGTAAACGCCACTGGGAAGCCAAGTAAAAGCGCAAACAAGGCGACAAAAAACATTACTATTCCAATCATGTTCAGCCTCTACTTGTTTTTTGTATGAATATTGTTTGCATGGATAAGATGCGGATTAAAAATCTTATTCAGTGAATGCAGGATCAAACCTACGCCACTGAGTGCCATCAAAAAGAATGACAGCGGGATCATAGCTTTGATGATCCAGCGATACGGCAGGCCACCGGGATCGCCTGAGGTTTCACCCAGTTCATAACTCTCTTTGGCAACATCGATACCAAACCAAGCCACCAGCAGGCAAAACGGAAGTAGAAAGATAAGCGTGCCAAGCAGGTCAATAATCGCTTGTGCTTTAAAGCTCAGTTGCTCATAGAACACGTCAACTCGAACATGGCCACCAGCCTTGATGGCATAAGGAACACCGAGTAGGAAAACGGCGGAGAAAAGGTGCCATTCCATCTCTTGGAAGGCGATAGAGACATCGTTGAAGGCATATCTCATGACAACGTCATACACGACGTTGGCGATAAGTAAAATAAACAACATACTGGAAAGCCATCCCAGTGCGTCACCGATACGATTAAACAGGCGTTCAATATAAATTAGACTTCGCATTCCCGACTCCATGGAATTTGAAAAGACATCGCGCAGCTGAGGTAACGAGCTGTAGGACGTAGAAAAGGTTCTTGAGCGTAATACAGGATTTATCCTGCTTAGTTATTATGTTTTAAATGAACCCTCGGCTTATTCACTCTTAAATACTCAATAAGAAAAGCTTCGGGTTCATTTAGATTCAGTTCAACAACTGTCGATTATTTCGCTTGGCTATTTAGGTAAGCTCTGTGGGAAATATCCGTCCATGAACGTACTTGCTCTAGGTAGCTTGCTTGTGAAGCTTGAATCTCTTTTGCTAGCTCATCTTTCTCAGCATGTGCAGCCAGTAGGCGATCGTTCGCTTCTTTCAGAGCAGACATAACCTCTGGTGGGAAATCTTTCACTTGTACATCAGGGTATTCTGTCTTCATTGAAACCCAGTTCTTACCACTTTCGTGCGTTGCTTGTGTGTACATGTCGTAAGCCGCAGTACGCATTGCAACACGTAAGATTTCTTGTAGGTCTTCAGGCAGCTTGTTCCATGTACGCTTGTTCACTAGGAATTGAAGCTCTGAACCCGGCTCGTGCCAACCTGTGTAGTAGTAAGGCGCGATTTTGTGGAAGCCCATTCGTAAATCCAGCGATGGACCTACCCACTCTAGTGCATCAATCGTGCGACGCTCTAGAGACGTGTAAAGTTCACCTGGGGCAATGTTCGTCGGTTTAGCACCTAGCTCAGCAAGAATCTCGCCTGCAAAGCCCGGGATTCGCATTTTCAGACCTTGTAGATCTTCAACGCTGTTGATCTCTTTTTGAAACCAACCCCCCATCTGGATATCCGTGTTACCACCAGGGAAAGACATCAAGTTATGTGGAGAGTAAACCTGCTCCATTAACTCCATACCACCACCGTGATAGAACCACGCGTATTGTTCTGCTGGCGTCATACCGAAAGGCATAGAAGTGAAGTAAAGAGTGTTTGGAACTTTACCTTTCCAGTAGTAAGAGCCTGAGTGACCCATGTCGTATTGACCAGACTTAACCATGTCAAAAACGCCAAGAGGTGCTTTGTGTTTGTTTGCTGAATCGATTCTGATTTGCAGTCGACCATTCGACATCTTCTCAGCCATCGCCGCCATGTTTTTGGTTGCATCACCGAAAACTGGGAAGTTTGGTCCCCAAGTTTCCGCAAGTTTTAAACGGTAAACCTTATCAGCGGCTGTAGCACCAGTAGCGACCAAAGCTAAACAAGCCGCAGCAGTTACTGCAACGTTTTTAAAAACTCGTGTGAGGGAGTTAGAAATGAGACTCATGTTCACGTCCTTTGTTGGGTTAACACTCTTTCTATGAGCATTTTTTATGATTCAACATAAGAGTGCACCGTGATGAGGCAACAAGATATCAGGGAGAGCACGCACGCATGGCGTTAACAAAGTTACGTATTAGACCAAAGGATTAAGTAGAACTACGTAGGAGATGATTGAATAGTGTCGATTTCAAAGGAGTTTGGATATTCACCAAGACAATGCGTATTGATAAATACCTAAGTATTAATAATTAAATACTCTTAACAATTGATTGCCATTTCGTGATGAAGCTCTATTCATTGCTGTATTTTAGGGAAAAAAATCAAGGCTTTGCTCTCTTGATCTACCTAGCTAACGCCCTAATTTAGTGCTTGCTGATTCGAAGCTCTGACACGAGACAACACTAATCAGTTAAGCCGTATATCGAATTGGAATTGAGATTATAGAGCCTAGGTTTAGGCTTGGATTTGGGCTCGGACTTGGCATAATGTGCCAGATACAAAAAAGCCTCGAAAATCGAGGCTTAAAAACTTAACGAAGCGAATGTAATCCCACAGGATTAGATAGCTTTGTAGATAACCTTGTTACCTGCTAGCTGCTCTTTCGCTACTAGGTTTTCTTCAAGAAGTTTTTTCAATGCGCCTGTTGCCCATGAAGCTGCTTTCGCGTCTTCTTGACCAGCTTCTAGGCCGATACCTTTAGGGTTAATGCCTTCAGCATTGCTAACAACGATGTCTAGAACTTGTTGTTGCTTAGGAGTCAGTGCTACTGCAACTTCTTTAGTTGCTGCTACTGCTTTCTCTACCGCTGGTTTTGCTGCTACAGTTTTTTCTGCTACAACTTTCTCTGCGACAGGCTTCGCTTTTTTCGGCGTTGCCACTGCTTTAACTACAGCCGCTTTAGTGCGTTTCTGCAGTTTAGCCTGCACCTTACGCTTATGAGCAAGTCTCATTGAATATTTCTCCAGTTCACTGCTCTTTTCGCAGTGGTGAAAATTTGAAGCGCGATTTATACCAAAAAACAGGAGCTAATTGTAGAGTGAAGCGTCGAAAGTCGACGAAAAATACCGATATTGTCTACTAGCGTCTATTATTTAAACATCGACTTATCAATTCAGGGTCATATACACTGGTTATCCATCCAGACAAAAATATGAAAACTTGGTGTTACCTATGGACACTCGTCACCTTAGTAATTTCTCTTTGCCTTCATTCACTCGCTCGTACCGTATCCTCGCCATTATTTTAGGCTTCATTTGCTTGATCGTTTCGCTCTACAGTGACAATCCAAAGTTACTGATCGTGGGTGCTTTTTGCAGTATTACGCTTCTGGGAACTGGCTACTATTTGATGCTGCGCAGCCGAGTGATGTTCACACTTACCCCGACTCATTTTCAGCAGCACTTTTACAAAGGGGGTTGGGTTTTAAAATGGAGTAACATCCAAAAAATTGGTCTTTGCACTTATGAACAAGATGGTTGGCATCAACCTCTGCCCTGGGTCGGAATTAAAGTAAAAGATTACTCGCCCTACCTCGATTCGATTTGCCCTAAAATAACTTGTGAATTATTGCTCAGCCAACGAGCACTTTTGTACTTAGGAGCCAAACAAGCAGGCAAAGAGTCCAACTTTGAGGATATGGTTCTCGACTCATCGCATTACCATGCGCGTTGTACTGAAAGTGGCTGTGTCGAACTAAGCCAATACAAAGAGTCGCAGAATACCGACAACGTAAATTTCAACGATAACCAATCACAGGACAACCTTGATTCACCGAATGAGACAAACAGTCCAAACGCGGTGATTAAAAACTATTCTGGATTGCAGGCGATGCTTGCCAACAGAATGAAATATCAAAGGGGCTTCCACGGTTATGACATTTTCATATCAACCCATGATTTGAATATGAGTGGAGAAGAGTTTGTGGGGCTGGCTCGACGCTACTTGGCTGCCGCTGAACGTCTTTCTGATTAAGGTTTACCAGTAAGTCCACACACAATAAAAAAGCTTAGCTTTCAGGACAAAAGCTAAGCTTCATTTTCAATCAATCGACACAAATAATCGGTTGGAAAATCAAAGATTTAATTAGTACAGAGGCATTTCATCTGCGACGAACGGGTTTGATGCACGCTCGCGACCGAATGTCGATTCAGGACCATGGCCCGGAACGAATGTTACGTCACTGCCTAGTGGCCAAAGCTTAGTCTTGATTGAAGCGATAAGCGTATTGAAGTCACCTTGTGGGAAGTCAGTACGGCCAATTGCGCCGTTAAACAACACATCACCCACAAACGCTAAACGAGCTTGCTCACTGAACAGTACAACGTGACCTGGCGTGTGGCCCGGCGTGTGAATCACATCAATCACTTGATTACCAAAAGTGACTTTGTCGCCCTCTTCTAACCAAGTGTTTGGTTCAAAAGCTTTACACAGTGGGAAACCAAACATCTGACTTTGATTCTCTAGACCTTGTAGCCAGAAGTTGTCTGCCTTATGCGGGCCCACAATTTCAACCTTCAAGATCTCAGCAAGTGGTACCGTACCGCCAACATGATCTAAGTGACCGTGCGTCAGTACCAAGTTCACAACCTTAACACCGAGTTCTTCAATGATAGCCGCGAGTTGTTGAACATCACCGCCCGGATCGACAACGATGCCTTCCATGGTTTCATCACACCACACAATCGAGCAGTTCTGAGAAAAAGAGGTAACAGGTACAACTTGATACTTAAGAGACATATACAAACCTTAAAGAGCGAATCTGGTGAACAACTCGAATATCGCTATGTTATTGGCAACAAACCCAACAATAACAAACTAAACAGCAACAAACTGAGCAGCAATAAACCGAATTATTAGAACAAACTGAAATTTGGGCAAACTATGACATTGGATGTCTACTTTGACAAGTGCCTACCGTATCACTCAATAACTCAGCTTAGCTCTACCAGCTGCGAACTGGACCAGTATCAATGTGGATGAAGTTACTACGAGCGTAATAACCAACACCACCTGCTTGCAGACTTTTAGCTACGTCTCTCAGTTCCTTTAAATCAACACCATCGATACGAAAATCGATCGCTTTACCAAGCATGTGATAGCTCTTTTTAGCGACACCACTCGACTTAGAGCGCAACGCTTCGTTGGTTGCTGGAGAGCGGTAGCCAGAGATGATTTGAACTTCTTTTTGAATACCCAGTACATTTTGAATCTGAGTGATCTGATCAAACAGGTTCTTATCCATTGGATGAATCTCATTGCGGCGGAAGTCACGGCACAGTTTGCTAAGGCGTGCCATCTCGTCACCAACATAGTTAGTGCCATCGAAATAACAAGTCTCTAATCGTTCACCAGTGTGAAGATTGTTCATGCTAATCGTTCTTGGTTGATCCGGGTATGAAGCGAAAGCGATAGAAGGAGTAAGAGAGGCGACTACAGCAGTACCACCAGCGTAAGTCAGAAACTGACGGCGTGAAAATAAACTTTGAGACATACAGCAAAAAAACCAATTAGATCGAACGAAAAACGCACGATACATAATGGAATTTGCTGCGTCAACGTACAAAAACCGTGCAAAACGTTAGTATTTGTAACCTTTGCACGGTTAGTTATTGATACTCATTATAATTTTATCAATAGAAGCTTGGTTGTCATTTTTCAGTCAAGATCACCTTTCTTGACCATATTTCAATCAACCGCCCTCTTTATCATATTGGTAGATATCACCGCGGTATTGTATGCCTCCTTCTTCAAACAACACGGTTTGATAAATGATATGCACTGGAATTCGCTTCTTGAGACGAACCTTAGTATTGGGCGCAAGTTCATCATCCTGATTCGGCACTTTCTTTACCTTAGTCGCAAATAACAACTCCGCGAGTTCCTCGGCATGCTCAACACGAATACAACCAGAGCTATAGGCGCGGAAGTCATCGTTAAACAAGCTTTTACTTGGGGTGTCATGGAGATAGATGGCTCGCTTGTTGGGCGTATTGAACTTATACAAACCCAATGCGTTACTAGAGCCTGCTTGCTGGCGCATTCGATAAGGAAAAGAGCTAAAGTTAATCGTTTGCCAATCTATCTCGGTAGTATCGACAGTTTCCATCGAACGCCAACCATCGATCACTTGAAAATTGTGTGTTTCAAGATAACTCTCGTCGGCTTTTACTTTAGGCAAGATATCTTTAACCATGATTTTCCATGGCACGTTCCAAGTCGGATTTAAGATAACCGAATCAAGCTTTATCTCTAAGAGTGGTGTTTTTCTCGATTTTCTCCCAACCACAACTTTAGATTCAAAAACCTCTTCCCCATCTTCCCAATACTTCATATCAAAACTAGGTACATTCACCACAATCAGTGAGTCTCTATTTCTTGGCCATAAGCGGGCACGCTCGGCGTTCAATGCTAGGGAAGTAAGTCGATCATCAAAGCCCATATTGATCCATTTGATCGTGTCTGGCCCGATGATCCCATCATCCGTAAGACCGTGCATGCGTTGGAAAGATTTAATCGCCTTTTGCAGATCTCGATCGAACTTGGGAAAATCGACCGCGATCATCGAGGTATCAACACCAACCAAAGCAATGCGCTCAACAAGAACCGTCTTGTCTGAAAGCTCGTCACCCAAGCGCTTCAAACCTTTCTGTCTATATCGTTCAACATTGAGTTCAGAGGCGGTTTCTAACACCGAATAGGTTGCTTTGAATTGGTCAAAATCCCCAACAGGCGGCGCGTAAGACAACACCATCTCCAATAAGTAATCATTGGCAACGCTGCTTTTTAAGCTCATCAGAATATGCGGAGAAGGCGCAGGTAATTTGGAATGCAACTTGCCCGAGAAGTACCAATCTTTACCGGCAAGCGGCGCATTTTCAACGTAGCTCAGGTAGTAGATAAAAGTATCGGTAAGTAATATGTCCAACTCTTGCCATTGAGCATGGGATTGATAGTGACGGATTTGCTTGAGTTGTCGCTCGAAGAGTGGTGCCATTTGCGCTTGTTCAAGAAGCGACAATTGGAACTCAAACGCTTTAACCAGCTCAGGAGAATCCCAAAGGATAGGCAGAGAAGTGTCTTGATAGATACTCTGTGTGAGCTCTGGATATATAAGCATGAAAGAGAGTTCTGATTCCGCCGGAATGAAACGGCTCTCGTCAGAACTCGCATAGCTCCATGCATGCACGGAAACTAACACCAATAATCCACAGAAGTATTTTGCTAACATGCTTAACTCCGTCACCAACAATTCCATAAGTATGGCAAAGAAACGGGAGTAAGCATGTTATTTTTTAAGGGATTTATGAATCAAATTGCACTCCAGTGATTATCCCACTGGACCGATGATTGCTGAGTTGATTTCTCATAAGGCTTGCGCTGGCTAACCACACTGCCCGCCCCAGAGCTTAATCGAAACTCACCATCAAACAGCACAGCACCAGAAGCGTCAGATAATGCAGACAGTTCTACTAATTCTTTGGTCTCTTTCGACCAAATACCGTAGCAATTGCCTCTTGGCGAAGTCGCAATAATCCAATCGTCTGACGCCGCAATACTGGCGATATAGTGATTGAACCTTGCCCATTGCTCAGGCTCTGCGTTCAGTGATTCAAACTGGCCGCCTTTAGTATGCATCGCCAATAGCGAAGGATACTCATCTGGTTCACCACGATATTGCTGGCCACAAAGTACCGTTTCAGCACCATCATGGGCTAAATGTCGAATGCTCAGCTTCTTATCCAACAATTCAACCTGATCAAGTAACACACCTTCAAGAGAAACATAACTCAAGCTCGGCAGCATCGAATCGAGGTTTTTCGGTGTTCTACCATCAGTATGAACGCCACCAACGCCGATCGCGAGATTACCATCCGGCATGATGATCACTTCATGTGGGCCGATACCGAAACCAGTGAACTCTTCGACCTTACGATAGCCTTGCGCGACATCGTAAACGCCAATCACGCCTTGGCTGGTGTCCGTTTTCCCTTCGGTGGCATACAGTAACTTGCCATCTAATGAGTAAACCCCATGACCATAGAAGTGGCGGTTGTTACCTTTGACGACCATTTTGATCTGCTGACCGTTTTTATAGTCAAACACCATAAAATAGTCACCAGGACGACGAGCAAAAACCACCGCATGCGATGAGGTTGGGCAAATCGCGACGCCATGGCCACGATTGGGGATGGGAAGTTGGCTCAGTGGCATGCCAAATTCGTCAGCCACAACTGCAGAATATTGACCACGACCATTAAGCGCACAGCCAATCAGTTGGGGATCGTTCGACGCACTCACCCCATCCTTTCGAGTCGCACACCCAAACGGAAGCAATGGAACAGCTGCACAACCCAGTGCAGCCTTGAGTAACGATCTTCGCGTATTATCAGTCACCATCGGTAGCATTAAATCCTATTACCACGCCAAGCTCTATCGCTACTTCTTCATGAATCAGGTACTTCAAACGTTCTAGTTTGTTGTATTGAGTCAGCACCTCTCGGTAGCCCTCTTTGCTCTGTAATAGAGTAAACAAGCTAGAGTCTGTAGGCCAAGTATCTAAGGTTAGCGTGAACTGGGCAGCTACACGATCGGCAAGGTCATTTAAGCCCTTTTCTCTCAATAAACCATCAAGACCATTACCATCTGCTAAGTACAATTTCTCTAGCGCCGCTACGTTCGATTTCAGCTGAGTCATTGAGGTTTGAGCGCGCCATGATTCCGAGAAGTAAGGGCGTGGATGACCAATTTTAGCCATCGGACGACTCAGTTTTTTCATGCTGTAATCAAGTTGATTCGTCAACAAAGCGATGTACTCCGATTCCCAACGCATCTCGTCCAGCGCTAGCCAAGGGTTAACCTGCCATGCCTGTGCAATCGAAGATGACTTAATCGCTAAGTTTTCAGTAATCGCTTGTGATGATTGGCAACCTAGCGCTTTATCTTGAAGCAGTGGCGATTGCTCGTCATAAAGCGACCATTCCAACGCACCTAGCCCTTGAACGGTCACACTCTGCTGCGCGATTTCGTCTTGAGTCCAAGCTTTGTTCTGCTGAGTTAGCTGACGCATCTTAAGACCCGTCGTGTTCTTTTTGTCTGGCCAGAATTGAACATTCCAGCTCTCTTCAAGCGCTGCTGTTGGGCCTCTTTCTTGGCCTTGTAGTGCCATCCAGCTGTTCATGGTGAGCTGCCACTGATTTTCCAACGCATCCAGCTCAATATTGTTGGTTTCACAGTAACCCTGCATCAAGACTTCCAGCTCACCGGCTTGCTTAGCGAATAGCACGGCTGAATCAAACTCTTGTTGATACACGCTACGGCTGATATGAGCAGTCGTGTCTGCTTGATAAGAGACACCGTTAACCTCAGATGAAGCCGTTTGCTCACCCGATGACTGGCAGCCTGCCATGATTAATACCGACAAGGGCATTAACAAAAATTTATGTGCCATGCTGTTACCTTACTTCCTAGTTTTTCTTTTAATTATATGAGTTCAATAAATATGAAACGACCGCTGGCCTCGTATCCCTACAAGTTCAGCGGTAGTCAGTCTTTTGTTAGCGGTTTTCTTAAGTAACTAAGCCGTTGGCTTAACTGAATTCAAGACAGCCTATAATGAGTCCAAAAACGCTAGTAGTGCTTCGCGTTCACTGCTACTCAAAGCTAATACTTTTTGTTTTGCCATTTCTGCTTCACCACCATGCCAAAGTACCGCTTCCATAACGTTTCTTGCGCGACCGTCATGAAGTAAGAAGGTGTGACCATTCACTTCTTTGGTATAGCCTAATCCCCATAAAGGTGTTGTACGCCATTCTTGGCCATTCGCAAGATACTCAGGACGGTGATCTGCTAAACCTTCACCCATGTCGTGTAGCAACATGTCGGTATATGGACTAATTAACTGATTAGACAATGCAGGCAAGCCTTCACGCTCAGCCGTGCGGAATTCAGCTTGGTGACAACTTTGACAACCAGCGTCTTTAAATAGCTTTTTACCTTGTACGACAGCTGGGCTATCGACATTACGACGAATAGGTACTGCGAGATGCTGCGAATAGAACTCAACAAAATCTAAGATATTGTCACTGACTTCTGGCTCGCCACCATTTGGAAAATCATCACAGGTTGATTGCGCTGATGTGCAGTTTTCATTCGGAAATAAGCGGCTTGTCAGGCCTAAGTCACCGTTAAATGCCGCCGCGTTTTGCTGCATTAAGTTTGGCTGCCCGGCTTTCCAACCAAAACGACCTAGCGCCATTTCATTGGTTTGAACATCAAGAACATAGTTAGCTTTACCCGACACACCTTGCTTGTCAGCAAATTGCTGCTCTGCAAATCCTAGAATCGTTTCTTGTGGGATACTTTCAAGCAGACCAAGACCAATCATTGGCGGCGCCACTCGAGCTGAAAACTCGGTCTTAGGATGCATCTCGCCGAAAGCAAGTTCAGTAATATTTAAAGTGGGTTTACGCAGAGTAACGACGGTGCCGTCTTTGAATTCAACAGGAACATCCGTGTAGCTAATGTTCACTTTGCCCTCTGGTTTTACACCTTGAAGCGCAAAATCTTGTAGCTGACCGCCGTACGTCGGCTCTGGAATTCCACCATCTCGAATGAAGGCTTGTCGCTGCTCAGGCGTTTCAGCCGGAATGCTTAAACGAACCAACATGGATACTGCGTTCTCATCTCCTTCTTCTGGCGCGTGACCACGACCATCTTTGATGTGGCAGTTTTGACAGCCGTTAGTATTAAATAGTGGTCCTAACCCATCACGAGCATCGGTTGATGACGGTGCAGGAACCCAAGGGTTTCTAAAGAAGCTATTACCTACGCTGAAATCCAAGCGCTTACTCATTGGTAGATTGGCTGCGGGAAGGGAAAAAGCGTTCGCTCCTTCTTTCTTCACGGTCGTTTTGCCGCCAGAGTAGGTTTCATGAGCGTGTAATGGAGATACGAAAAACAGTGCGGTTAATAGTGAGGCTGAGAGATACGACTTCATACATTGCCTTGCTGTGTTTTTGATTTTAGTTTTTATGTGGGTGTGGCTTTCTTGAGGATCAAACAATTAAGGGCTCAATCAGAGCCCTTACATTTGTGTCGGCTCGGGTTCTTAGAACTCGTGATCCGCTGTGTCTGGGTTTAGGCTATCAATGCCAATCACACCCGCAGCACGCTCAATAGCCGCTGTTTGAGACACTAGCGCAACAATTGTTTTGTTTACTAGTGCATTACCCGCAGCGTTGTCAGCAGCGATTAGCTGATCGAAGTGCTGGTTGTTTTTCTCTGCAGACGTTACTAATTCGCCTACTTGTGCACGTGCTAGGTCAAACTGCTTTTGAATCTCTTTCGCAGCTTGCTCATCTTTTTGCTCTACTAGGTCGAACAGGCTTGGGCCGGAAAGCAGAGTACCGTCTTCACGCTTGTATAGACCCGTGTAAACGTTGTAGATGCCTTGCTCGTTGTAGTAGTGAGAGTTGTGCGTGTTATCAGAGAAGCAGTCGTGCTCATCTTCAGTAGAGTTAGCTTCTAAAGCCACCTTCATACGCTCACCAGCAAGCTCACCAAGAGACAGTGAACCCATGCCGAATAACATTTTACGTAGGCCGTTTTCGCTAGATTCAGAAAGCAGTTCTTGACGGTAGTTGCCTTTCTCGCCTTCAGCCCACTGCTTTTCCATCCATTCTAGGTCTTGGATAAGTAGCTCAGCAGATGCTTTTAGGTATGCGCCACGACGGTCACAGTTGCCGTTAGTACACTCAGCGCCAACAACGAAATCAGTGTAAGCACGCTCACCTGCACCGCTGTTTGTACCGTTTAAATCTTGGCCCCAAAGTAGGAATTCAATTGCGTGGTAGCCAGACGCTACGTTCGCTTCAGAACCACCGATCTCGTTCAAGTCTGCGATTAGCTCAGGGGTGATGTTGGTTGCATCAACGGTAGTCTGACCAATTTGGAAAGTCTTGTTAGCCACGATGTTTGCGCTAGCGCCTTCGTTACCAAGTTCATATTGGTAATCAGTCGAAACATAATCAATCAGGCCTTCATCAAGTGGCCATGCGTTCAGTTGGCCTTCCCAATCATCAACAACAGCGTTGCCGAAGCGGAAAACTTCTGACTGTTGGTATGGTACGCGAGACTCAAGCCAAGCTTGTTTTACTTGTTCGAAGTTGCCAGCAGAAGGAGAAGCTAAGAAGGTATCAATAGAAGAGTTCAACGCTTTTGCTGTAATTACTGAATCTGCAAACACTGCATGCGCAATATCTGCGTAATGTTCTACAACTTGATCTTGAGTTACTGCTGCGAAAGAAGAAGCAGAGGCAAAAATGAGTGACGAAGTTACGGCTTTTGTCACTAAAGATTTAATGGTCATGAAGCATCCTTGTTGAGCTTTAAATTATTATTCGTAGTAATAGTGCAAACCATTATCATTTGCACTACGGATTGAAATAATACAAACTTACAATTTTATTGCAAGATAAATACAAAAAAACCTCACATATGTGAGGTCTTTAAACATTTTTATGTTAAGCGTAACAAAGAGGCTAATCAGATATCCAGATTATGCTTACCGTGTGAGACTTTTGCCTTCAGGTAGCTTTCATTACCCGATTTGATATGAGCAGAGGTATTCACCACTTCTTCAATCTCAATACCAAAAGATTTTAGCTCATTGATCTTCTTAGGGTTGTTGGTGACTAAGCGGATTTTTGTAGTACCTAAGGCGCGTAGCATTTCAGCAGCTTCAGTAAAATCGCGTAGGTCATCGCCAAAACCTAGGTGGTTGTTGGCTTCATAGGTGTTCATGCCTTCGCTTTGCAGACGGTACGCATCGATTTTGTTGTACAAGCCAATACCACGACCTTCTTGGCGAAGATAAAGGATCACCCCACCCGTCTCACCCATAATTCTAATGGTTTCGTCTAACTGCTCGCCACAGTCACAGCGAGAAGAATGGAAAACATCACCAGTCAGGCACTCAGAGTGCATACGAACAAGAGGTATGTCTTGTGTCTTGTCTGCTGATTTAAATATCACAGCAACATGCTCTTTATCTGTTTTCAATCCATGAAAAGACAGAAGTTCAGCATCTATACTGCTTGTTACCCCTACTTTGAAATCTATTCTGGCACGCACTTCCGCCATAGCTATACTCACTTGAAAATTCGATGTATTTAACGACGCTACATTATATGTCTAGGCAATATTTTGTAGCTAACTATCTAATGATAGACACTATGAGGCTGTTAACAATTTTTTTCAAGGTCGACCTTGTACAAATTGTTATAATATAACAATTATTTTTCAAGTAAGAAAAAACCCCACATTGGGATGACCAACATGGGGTTATAAATTAAACAGTTGCGGCTAAAACTACACTTTTTTACAGAACGCTCAACTTACTTGAGTTTGCTTCCAGATGACAAGTTGCACCCAAGCATTCTCTAATTCGGTTAGCTCTTCTTGCGTAAGCGTAGAAATGCTCGACTTAGCACTGTATCTCTCTGCCCATTTATCTGACTGGACATGAGTATGGAACTCTTTCTTTAAATTTGAGATTACGTTATCCACAGATACATCCTTATATAGCAGTGCTTAGCCTTTATAATCGGTTAATGTTACAAAATACAGGTCAGTTGGTAAACAGTAATACACAATTTTTATGAGCTCTTCCTAACACTTTTTACTGATAAATATATAAATAATAGAAGTAATAGGCTCGGTAGCAACCAAAGTAATAGATTTGAAGCCGTCATTGCCGGTTTATAAAGTACAAACTCACCAAATCTTTCCGTCATATATTGAGTAATTTCACTATTACTCTTCCCTGCTTTCACCATATTGAACACAACAAGACGTAAGTCTTTTGCTATTGGTGAGTTGGATTCAATCAGATTTTGGTTTTGACATTGTGGGCAGCGTAACGTTTTCGCCAAGCTGATAGCACGTTGCTGTTGTTCTGGATTATCAAACTCAAACAGTTCAACTTGAATACTCGTCTCTGTATTACTGGCAGTAAACAGATCTTCAGCCATGGTTGAAAGGCTAATCACTAAAAGCGCTGACAGCATAAACAAGGTTTGTATTAGAGACTTCATCATCCATTCACACCATCAAAATACATCGCAAGCTCATCTTTCCATACCATTTCATTAATCACGCCCAATAGCTTTTTAATGATCTGGCCATTGGCATCAACCAAATACGTTTCAGGTGTGCCGATTACGCCCAACTCTAACGCTAACTTGCCTTGAGGGTCACTGATCACGGTTAAGTACGGGTTGCCATCGTTCGATAACACGTTAATCGCAGCCCCAGAGTTATCTCGATAATTGAGCGCAACGATGGGAATGCCTTTATCGTGAAGTTGAAGCAAAAATGAATGTTCGGTTTTACATATCCCGCACCAAGATGCCCATACATTAACCAGTTGATAAGGGTGCTGCGTGACATCAGTGAGCGTAATGTCCTGCTGACCACTGACGCCTTCACTATTCACTAACGCACTCGATGTAAATTCTGGAAATGCCCTTTGTTGTTCAGACACAATGGTCGACTGCTGCTTATTATCAAGCGCAAAGACAAATCCCAGCACCACAATCAATGCTAAGGCAATTAGAGTAATTAGCTTGTTACGAACGCTGGTATGCATACTGTGACGCCTTAACGGTTTTCTTTTTACGATGAGTCAATGAGAGCAAAGCGCCGATAATGGAGAACAGCCCACCAAACCAGATCCAGCGCGCATACGCCTTATACTGAACACGAAATGCGTAAGCGGTGGAATCGACTTTCTCGCCCATGGTGATATAAACATCGCCATGCCAGAACCACTTCATTGCAGGCTCACTCATGTTCATAACACGAACTTGGTAGTGTCTTCTTTCTGGCGCGATGGAAAAGCTTTGCTCGCTAGCATCTAATTCGAGTATCGCTTTTTCTGCAGTAAAGTTGGAGGCGACATAGAGCTCGGTATCACGATGAGAGAGCGTCCAGCCCATAAACTCAACCTCTTCACCTGGGCTCAATTTGTAACTTCGCTCAAATGAATGGTAACTGTTCATCGCGGCACCTATCGCTAATACTGCGACACCCACATGCGCCAACGTCATCACCCATACTTTGCGTTGAAACTTAGAGTTGCGCGTTACCGCTAAGCCGTAAACATGAGTCAGGGCTACCCAAAACGCAAGTGACCATGTCATTAGCACCATCACTTGGATCGCTTCAACTTGCAAAACATAAGTTACAAAGCCAAGACAGAGAGACAATAAGGCAATAATTCCAATCACACCTTTCGACGCTTGAGGTTTGATACTGAGCAATGGCGCTAACCCTATCACTCCCATCGCAAGCAGAGCCAATGGCGCAATAAGAAGATTAAAGTAAGGTGCGCCCACAGAGATATTTCCAAGGCCAAGTAATTCAAAAACCATTGGGTAGAAGGTACCAAACACCACCACCGCCGTACCCAGTACAAATATAAGTACCGCCACTAAACTCAAAAAACTTTTACTCGCAAAGCTAGTGATTGGATTCGACTCGAAAGATTCACCACGAACAATAAGAAGAGAAAACGAACTCACTAACACCAAAACCAGTATCAGCAACAGCGCGATACCTTTGGTTGGGTCAACAGCAAAAGCATGAACGGAAGTGAGGACGCCAGATCGAACAATAAAAGTACCGAGGATACTTAAACAAAACGTAATGAAAGCAAGGCTAAGTGACCACTTCAGCAACTGTTGCTTGCCTTTAGCAACACCCAAACTGTGCAATAGAGCGGTTGATGTTAGCCAAGGTAATAGGCTGGCATTTTCAACAGGATCCCAGAACCACCAGCCGCCCCAGCCTAATTCGTAATACGCCCACCAAGAGCCAAGAATGATCCCTGCGGTTAAAAAGATCCAAGCGACTAGACACCAACTGCGACAATGGGCAACCCAATCAAACTCAATAGGATCAACCAGCAAAGCGGCCACAGCAAATGCCAAGACCACAGAGAAACCAACATAACCCAAATACAACAGAGGCGGATGGAATATCAAACCAACGTCTTGCAGCATTGGGTTAAGGTCACGCCCTTCAAGTGGCAAGGTCGAATTCAGTTCAAATGGGTTCGAAGCAAATAAGGTAAACCATGCAAATATCGCGAGTAACACATTCATCACCCACAATACGCGGCTCTGATACTCAGAAGAATATTGCTTTTGTAGGGCAATCACACCCGACCAACAGCTAATGGTTAAGACCCAAAATAGCAATGAGCCTTCATGTCCAGCCCACACAGCGGCCATTTTGAAGAAGGTGGGTAATTGAGTATTGGAGTGTTCTGCAACATAGAGGATGGAAAAGTCGTCACCTACAAAGGCATAGCCAAGTAAAACGATAGCGCCAATGGAAAACAAAGCGCTAGAGAGGGAGAAACTGCGAATTAAAGCCACATTTTGTGCTTGTTTAGTTAGCATTTGATACATCGAATACACAGCGATAATGCTGCTGAGAACAGCGACCAAAATTAAACTAAACAGCCCCAAAGAACCGACCATATCACCTCAATCAGGCTCTACCTAAGCAGAACCAAGTTAAACCATTATTGGCATTGATTGCTCAACTAGCTGATGTAACTCAACTAGCTATTATTACTCAACTAGCTACTGCTACTCAGCGAAAAGAAATTTAGTGAGCAGATGTTTAGTATCCAACATCCACTCACTTATAACCTTGAGCGAAATTAAGCTAACGTTAATTGTCCTGCATAAAGGACAAACGTTCTTAGCATTAATACGCCCATCAGACTCAATGAAGTAACAGAGAAAATATACACAGTACTATGGCGAACCGATGCTGGTGTCACGGCGTTAAGCAACAAGGGTAAAACCATACCCACACCAATTACGCCATACCAGAACCAACTTGCCCAGAAACCACCGCCAATCGCGTTCCATACTGCCTGCTCACTTTGACCACCAGCAAATATCAACCCAGTGAAGAAAGTAACAAGGACAAACAGTTCAAACATAACAACAGGACGTTCGAAGCCGTGGATCCAAGAAATACTCGCACTATGCGGAGACTCCTTAAAGACCAACACACCAAATAAAATACATGCCGCCGCTCCCGAGGATAAACTCGAGAATAAGAACAATATCGGCAACACTGGGTTATTCAGCATTGGGAAGGTATTTAGCGCAGAGAGTAAGAAGCCAGTGTAAGCCGCAAGTAATAGCGCAAGCACAGCTAAGAATATTTCAAAAACATTCTCAAAAGATTCTAATTTGCCAATCCAGTTACTGACAAAATCGAGTCGCCCTTTTAACCATGCTTGATCACTCAAGAATACGGCAATCTGATTTCGGAATATAATGCCGATCCAAACAAATAGGATCACCATATACACTTGGAATAAGATCACACCCATCGACATCACTGACGTCGGATTATAAAAGATCATGATCTTCCAAAATGATAGTGGTTTCGTCAGGTGGAAAACCAAGATCAATAAACCTGAGATGATCCCGAATGGTGCTAGAAAAGCCGTTGCCTTTAATACACCATTATTCGCTGGATCGTCCTCAATCACCTTTCTCTTAAGGTAAATCGAGATCATCACTGCACCCGCTGACATACCCGCCAAAAACAGATAGATAGCAATGATCCAGTCCCAAACCACGGTACCTGATTGAAACGCTGTATCCCATGCACTCATAATCAAATCTCCCCTTTTTGGTGTGGCACTTTATAGAGTTTTGGCTGAGTACCTAGATAAGCCTTATCTCTGTAAACCACTTCAGATTTAAGTACCTGGTTTATCTCGCTCTTAGGGTCATTTAAGTCGCCAAATATCAGCGCATTGGTAGGGCAAGATTCAACACAAGCAGGTAATTTACCTTGCGCAAGATTGGTATCGCGGCAGAAGTTACATTTGTCGGCCGACTTATTCTTAGGATGGAAGAAGCGCACTTGATATGGACAAGCTAGCAGGCAATAACCACAGCCGACACACTTCTCTTTATGTACATCAACAATTCCTGTCTTCTCATCTTTATAGGCGGCGCCTGTTGGGCAAACCATCACACAAGGTGCATTATCACAATGTTGACAAGAGTTACGAGTGAAACGGTAATCAACATTTGGATATTCACCTTGAGGTTCGCTCTTTATGATTTCTAAGCGCGATACGCCTTCAGGCACTTTGTTTACTTCACGACACGCCTCAGTACAAGCAGTACAGCCAATACAAGCGGTTTCGTCATGAACCATTCCGTAACGCTTGGTGCCATCTTCCTGAACATTAGCCAGCGTTTTGCGGCTTGTAACCGCTGCAGTACCTGCAACACCAGTTGTGAAAATAACGGCACCCGCGCCAGCTAAAAAGTTTCTTCTTGAGCAGCTCATAGATTACTCCCCTTCTTTCTTCTGGTTGAAGTCTGAATGGCAATCCACACACAGCTTGATGGTTTGCTTTTTATCTAAGCCAAGCACCTTCGCTTCACTCGCATGCACATCGTGACAGTTTGAACACGTTAAGTTTTGTGCGTGTACGTCATGAGTCCAACTCGCTTCGCGCAGATCATCAGGCTTATGACAATCTATACATTGGCTGTTGGCATCTAGGATTAAGCTAGGATCGAGGAAAACCTTTTCGGTTCCGGGTTGTGATTGAGCCGCGCGATACTTCACCACCTCAGGTGCACCATCACGGTGATCGGGGCCAATAGAACTATGACAATCTGTGCAATTCACTTCACGGCCAAGCAAAGCGTGCGCACTCTCACCATGTGAACCAAATACCGTTTCTTTAGAATCTTTATGGCATTGGACACACTTGTAATCTTTGTCACGTATTAATTCGACTTCATGTCTTGTTGACTCTCCTACTGGCGTAACAGCAGGCTCTGCAACAGCATGAATGGAATAACCATAGAGGCAGAATGCTAGAAGGGATTTAAGCATTATGACTATGGCCAATTTAATATTGCCCATTTTATCCTTTCCTTATACCGGCATTATTTAACTCTCAACTAAATAATATTCCGGTTAAACAAAAGTACCCTTAAACGATATTATTACCGCTTAAATGATATCAATTCTTATTTTGGATAAGCCACAACGCTTTCTATAGTTAGAATATACCTCTAATTAGGTAAAACGAAATTTCGATAGGTTAATCTGCGAACGCAATCACCCTATTTATATCATGGTCAATTTAGGTAATTGCTTGTTATATTTGATAATAATTATCACTTAGATTCTTCCCCACAAGCTAACATATACCCCTTTAGGGTTATATAAACATCAACGTGATTAAAGTCACTGCCATTAATTGATCTAAAACAAGCAAACTTCCGACACGTAACAAAATGTGTTTATTTATGAATTAATATAAACAGCAATTCTCCAGTTCTTAATTTGAATAGCAAACTCACAACGCTTGGTATAAAAATCAGTATATTGGAGATATCACTGTGAAAAAGCACTGGATACGTAATTTCGTCACAGCACTATTAATGGTTAGCGCATCACTAGCAAGCGCGACCAGTTTTGCTGCGTCTGAACAAAAAGAAATTGGTGATCCTCGTAACGACCAGTTCGAGCAAAACCACCCAGATCAATACCATTCATGGAGACAAACGTCAGAGAGCGAAGCCATTGAAGACGCACTAAAAGAAGATCCCAACATGGTTATCATGTGGGCTGGCTACGGGTTCGCAAAAGACTACAACAAAGCGCGCGGCCACTTTTATGCGGTTGATGATGTAAGACAAACCCTGCGTACTGGCGGACCAACCGACGAAAATTCAGGCCCAATGCCAATGGCGTGCTGGAGCTGTAAAAGCCCAGACGTAGCACGCGTTATTGAAGAGCGTAGTGAAGACGGCTACTTTGAAGGTAAATGGGCTCGTCTTGGCAGCGAGATAGTCAATCCAATTGGTTGTGCCGACTGTCACGATACTCAAAGTGAAGGCTTTAAAATTGGCGAACCTGCACTAAAGATCACTCGTCCTTATGTTGAACGTGCGTTCGATGCGATTGGGAAGAACTTCGAAGAGCAAGGTCGCTTTGATCAGCAAGCCTCTGTGTGTGCTCAGTGTCACGTGGAATACTACTTCACGGGTCCAACCAAAGGTGTGAAATTCCCTTGGGATAAAGGGACGCGTGTTGAACAGATGGAAGAGTACTACGATCAGATTGGTTTTAAAGATTGGACACATAAAGTCTCTAAAGCACCAATGCTAAAGGCTCAGCACCCAGGTTACGAAACTTGGCGTGAAGGTATTCACGGTAAGAACAACGTCGCTTGTGTTGACTGCCACATGCCTAAAGTGACGAAAGAAGACGGTACCGTTTACACCGACCATAAAGTAGGTAACCCGTTTGACCGCTTCGAAGACACTTGTGCTAACTGCCATACTCAATCTAAAGAGACCATGCGTAACATCGTTTCAAGCCGCAAAGCTCAAGTACTAAACATGAAGCTGACCGCTGAGAAACAAATCGTAGCCGCTCACTTTGAAGCAGGCGCAGCATGGGAAGCAGGCGCAACAGAACAAGAGATGGCACCTATCTTACAAGATATTCGTCATGCGCAATGGCGTTGGGACTACGCTATCGCATCTCATGGTGTTCACATGCACGCGCCTGAAGTAGCCCTAGAGGTTCTTGGAACGGCGGTTGACCGCGCAGCAGACGCGCGAACTAAGATTGTTCGTCTACTTGCGAAGAAAGGCATTACCGATCCAATCGAGATTCCAGATATCTCAACCAAGGAAGCCGCTCAGAAAGCGCTAGGAATGGACATGGATAAGATGAATGCTGAGAAGCAACACTTCTTAGACACCGTGGTTCCTAAGTGGGAAGAGCAAGCTGAAAAGCGTGAAGCTAACTACGAATACTAGTTCCTTCAAATAGACCAATAAGATAAAACCAGTCACACTGTAAAGGTGTGGCTGGTTTTTTAGATTTGGGCGCACTCAACCGTCCCAATTTCACATTACCTTTTAGCTAATTCAAGGAACAAAGAATGAAGCACTTACTTTCGCTTTCGGCATTATGCATCGCATTAACAAGTTCAGGACTTCACGCCTCAGAACGAGCAGAAACAGGGTGGGAAATGATTGAGGAAGGTGCGCTGGTCGTTGATGTCAGGACACCAGGAGAGTTCAAGCAAGGTCATCTGGACAATACGATTAACTACCCTCTTTCTGAAGTCGCTACGCACTTTGCCAGCATAGACAAAGCTCAACCTATCGTTTTGTATTGCCGCAGTGGTAATCGCTCAGGACAAGCTTATCAATTCTTGCAAGCTCAAGGGTTTACCCAAATCCATAACGCAGGTGGCCTGATTGAAATGCAGGAAAGTAAATAACTAAAAACAAACGATTAACAACTAGCGATTATGCCAAGCCTAACGGATCATCTGTTTGGCTTGGTTGATCGAATGAATAATCGAAACACGATCAATCCCCTTTTGATTGGAATCGAGGATTTGAGTCCATGCATCAATCGCTTGTTGATAGCGCATGCTGATGAAGTGATCGGTCGCAATCAGCATCAATGCCGTACGATCATTGTGATCAAGCTGCATTGAGTGATCCAATAACGCATTCACGTCATCGCTCATAGCTTGAGAGCTAAGATAGTAAAGTGCAGTTGCTTTGGCAGCATAAAGCCCGGAAGGTGCTTGAGGATCTAATCGAATCGCGTAGTCATAGCAGGTGAACGCTGCATCAAACTCCCCTTTCTGCATATACACACCACCAAGCTTAAACCACAAGTCGGATTGATTCGGATCTTGCTTGAGTCTTTGCTGCAGCTCATCTTCGAAATCTGTTGTGGTGTAATTTTCGTTGTCATTGGAAGGAGGCTGAGGCAGCTCTTGCTTCATTTGAAACCAGATAATACCACTGAGTAGCACTGCGGTGAGTGATATAAGAAGGTTCCCCTTAAGGCTACGACTGTTTTTGTTTGATGCAACGACAATCACCACCAAAAATAGGCTCATCAATAACAAAGCAACCAGTAACCAGATATCCATTTTACTCTCCCTTTTTATCCGCCCATTCACTCTACCTCTTTCACCACAAAGCAAACTTGATCAAGTTATAGCTATTGGCATTTAACGATTTTCCACAAACCACAGGCAATAAAAAACCGAGCACTTAGGCTCGGTTTTTTCAATGATAAGCTTAATTACTTAGCGTAATCGAGATTACTCAGTGTCTTGCTCGCTATCACTTTCAGAGTCAGAAGCATCTGATGCTTGCTCTTCGCTTGATTCAGCAACGTCAGCGTTAATAGTTTCAGCACCAGCCTCTTCAGCTTCGCCTTCTACAATCTCAGCTTCTTCTACTTCGTCGATACGTTGTAGACCTACAACGTTCTCGTCTTCAGCAGTACGAATCAGTGTTACACCTTGAGTGTTACGACCAACTTGGCTTACTTCCGCTACGCGAGTACGTACTAGTGTACCTGCGTCGGTGATCATCATCATTTCGTCGCCTTCTTCAACTTGAACAGCGCCAACAACTGGGCCATTACGTTCAGAGACTTTGATAGAAACCACACCTTGCGTTGCACGGCCTTTCGTTGGGTATTCAGCTAGTTCAGTACGCTTACCGTAACCGTTTTGAGTCACAGTTAGGATATCGCCTTCGTTAGAAGGAACAATCAACGATACTACTTGATCGTCTTCTGGAAGCTTCATACCACGAACACCAGAGGCAGTACGGCCCATTGCACGTACTTTGTCCTCGTTAAAGCGAACAACTTTGCCCGATTTAGAGAACAGCATGATGTCGCTATCACCGTTAGTGATGTCAACGCCAATCAGTGAATCATCGTCACGTAGGTTAACGGCAATTAGGCCGTTAGCACGTACGTTTGCGAACTGATCCAGTGATGTCTTCTTAACAGTACCGTCGCCGGTTGCCATGAAGATGAATTTCTCGTTAGAGAACTCAGAAACAGGCAGGATAGCCGTGATACGCTCACCTTCTTCTAGAGGAAGAATGTTAACGATAGGCTTACCACGAGCAGTACGACTTGCTAATGGCAGTTGGTAAACTTTCAGACGGTATGTCTTACCACGAGTAGAGAAACATAGGATGTTATCGTGAGTATTAGCTACAAGCAGACGCTCAATGTAATCCTCATCTTTCATCTTAGTTGCACTCTTACCTTTACCACCACGACGCTGAGCTTCGTAGTCGCTTAGGATTTGGTACTTAACGTAACCTGCGTTAGAAAGCGTTACTACAACGTCTTCTTGAGCAATCAGCTCTTCCATGTCGATGTCATGAACTGCCGCTGTGATTTCTGTACGACGCTCGTCGCCATAGATTTCACGTACTGCTTCAAGTTCTTCACGGATAACTTCCATCAAACGCTCAGTGCTTGCAAGAATGTGCATTAGCTCAGCGATTTCTTCTAGAAGGGCTTTGTACTCGTCTAGAATCTTCTCGTGCTCAAGGCCTGTTAGGCGGTGAAGACGAAGTTCTAGAATAGCTTGTGCTTGTGTTTCCGTTAGGAAGTATTGACCATCGCGGATGCCGTATTGGTCTTCCAACCAATCAGGACGAGCCGCATCAGTACCTGCACGCTCAAGCATTGAAGCAACGTTACCAAGATCCCAACCACGAGACACTAAACCAACTTTAGCTTCTGCTGGTGTTGGCGCGCTCTTGATCAGTTCAATGATTTCATCAATGTTAGCAAGTGCTAGAGACAATGCTTCAAGGATGTGTGCACGGTCGCGTGCTTTCTTCAATTCGAAGATAGTACGACGAGTCACAACTTCGCGACGGTGGTCTACGAAGCACTTAAGCATGTCTTTGATGTTGAACAACTGTGGTTGACCGTTATTCAACGCAACCATGTTGATACCGAAAGTCGTTTGCAGTTGAGTTTGAGCGTATAGGTTGTTAAGAACCACTTCGCCTACTGCATCACGCTTACATTCAATAACAATACGCATACCGTCTTTATCAGACTCGTCACGCAGTGCACTGATGCCTTCTACTTTCTTATCTTTAACCAGTTCAGCAATCTTCTCGATCAAACGAGCTTTGTTTACTTGGTAAGGGATCTCAGTAACGATAATGGTTTCTTTACCATTCTTCTCTACTTCGATATCCGCTTTTGAACGCATGTAAACCTTACCGCGGCCAGTCTTGTAAGCATCTACGATGCCTTTACGACCACTGATAAGTGCTGCTGTTGGGAAGTCAGGACCAGGGATATAGTCCATTAGCTCATCAATAGTGATATCTTCATTATTGATAAATGCTAAACAGCCATCAACAACTTCACCAAGGTTATGTGGTGGGATGTTGGTAGCCATACCTACTGCGATACCAGAAGCACCGTTTACCAATAGGTTAGGAATTTTTGTAGGAAGTACTGCTGGAATTTGTTCTGTACCATCGTAGTTCGGTACGTAATCCACAGTTTCCTTATCAAGGTCAGCCAGGAGCTCGTGAGCAATTTTCGCCATACGAACTTCGGTATAACGCATTGCAGCCGCGGAGTCGCCATCGATAGAACCAAAGTTACCTTGGCCATCAACTAGCATGTAACGCAGTGAGAACGGTTGCGCCATACGAACAATAGTATCGTATACAGCACTATCACCATGTGGGTGGTATTTACCGATTACATCACCTACTACACGAGCAGACTTTTTATATGGTTTGTTCCAATCATTACCTAGTACATTCATCGCGAACAAAACGCGGCGGTGTACAGGTTTTAGGCCATCACGCACATCTGGAAGGGCACGACCAACGATGACGGACATCGCGTAGTCTAGGTATGAACCTCTAAGCTCATCTTCAATATTTACGGGCGTGATCTCTTTCGCTAGATCGCTCATAGAGCCATTTTCCCTCTATAGTCAGATCGTATTTTTGAATACGTATAAGACCGAAAAATATAACACAAATTTACCTACGGAGGCATCACTTTCCCTCTCCTTTTACCATCTTGTGACCCTTGTAGCCAATCAATTGATGAGAAATTGCACCTCCGCATCATATCTTGCTGAAACATGGTCACTTTACATCCAATAAACTAGCAAAATTGTAGATCTTCTGGTCAGAGCGAAAAGGCAAGTTATAATGCCTGCAATTTCATGGATGCATTATTTAACTTGGAAATGCCGATTATGACTAAATCACAGAACGTAGACCCAGCAGAAATCAAAAAATTCGAAGATATGGCGTCGCGCTGGTGGGATCTGGAAGGCGAGTTTAAGCCTCTACATCAAATCAACCCACTGCGCCTAAATTACGTGCTAGAAAAGACCGAAGGTTTATTTGGTAAGAAAGTCCTCGATGTTGGCTGCGGTGGCGGCATTTTGGCTGAAAGCATGGCTGTTGAGGGCGCAGTAGTCACTGGCCTAGATATGGGTAAAGAACCGCTAGAAGTGGCACGTCTTCACGCATTGGAAACTGGCACCAAGCTCGATTACATCCAGAGCACCATCGAAGACCATGCAGAACAGAATCCACAAACTTACGATGTGGTGACATGTATGGAAATGCTAGAGCACGTTCCTGATCCACAATCTGTGATTAGTGCATGTTCAAAATTAGTGAAACCGGGTGGTCACGTGTTCTTCTCTACCTTGAACCGTAACTTCAAATCTTACCTGTTCGCTATTGTTGGTGCAGAAAAGCTACTTAAGATTGTTCCTGAGGGCACTCATGAGCACGAGAAGTTCATTCGCCCTGCAGAACTTATCAAGATGGTCGATAACACTCCGCTGCAAGAACTAGGGATTACAGGGCTGCACTACAATCCTCTTACGGACACTTATCGTTTAGGCACAAATGTAGACGTAAACTACATCGTCCACACGCAAAACTTTGGCTAAAAAATATCGGTAGCCCTACCGTAAAACCTTTTGTAAAAAAGACGAATGAAAAGAGTTGCAATTACCATAACTTTGCGACTTTTTTCAGTCTAAATTTCGTGCGCTAGCTTCCATTTTGACCACCTCGATTTAAATTTAATCGCCTAAAATCAATCGCCCATTTTGGCCAAAGATCAAGGAATTTTTTTTTATGGGCGTGCAAAAATAAAGCATCATTAAAAGCCGACTTTTATACAATCAAGTCACATATAACCTCATCAGTTAGTGGTCACTTACAGTTTTTTTTCAATCCACCACTTATCCACAAGCAACCCCATTTCTTTACCTTGAAAAATATCAGTTGTAGCACTATCTTGTAACCCAACAAACAAATGACCCCTATATGTTGTGTTTGAACTACAATGTATGGGTAGACCAAGATCACAAAGCCGAAACGTAATTTACAAAAATTACACAGAAATACACAAAAACACGGCCTTGTTCAGTTTTGTTAGGGAAATTAAGCAGAATGAACCAACAACTTACTGTTACCAAGCGTAACGGGCGCAAAGAAACGATCGATCTAGAGAAGATCCATCGCGTGATTACATGGGCAGCTGAAGGCTTGCACAATGTTTCTGTATCACAAGTAGAATTGAAAGCTCACATTCAGTTTTACGATGGCATCACCACTACTGACATTCATGAAACTATCATCAAGTCAGCAGCGGATTTAATCTCTGAAGAGACTCCTGATTACCAATATCTAGCAGCACGTCTGTCTGTATTCCACCTACGTAAAAAAGCGTACGGCGAATACGAGCCGCCTGCACTGTATGACCACGTTGCAAAACTGGTTGATATGGGTAAATACGATAGCCACCTTATGGAAGATTACACGAAAGCTGAATTCGAAGAGCTTGACGAGTACATCGACCACAAACGTGACTTAGACTTCTCTTACGCAGCGGTTAAGCAGCTCGAAGGTAAATACTTCGTGCAAAACCGTGTAACGAAAGAAATCTACGAGAGTGCTCAGTTCCTTTACATTTTAGTTGCTGCGTGTCTATTCGCTAAATACCCGAAATCGACTCGTCTTGACTACATCAAACGTTTTTACGACGCATCGTCTACGTTTAAGATTTCTCTACCTACACCGATCATGTCTGGTGTACGTACGCCTACTCGTCAATTCAGTTCTTGTGTACTGATCGAGTGTGGTGACAGCCTTGATTCAATCAACGCGACAGCAAGCTCAATTGTTCGTTACGTATCTCAACGTGCTGGTATTGGTATCAACGCAGGTCGTATCCGTGCACTTGGTTCTGAAATCCGTAATGGTGAAGCGTTCCACACAGGCTGTATCCCTTTCTACAAATACTTCCAAACAGCAGTAAAATGTTGTTCTCAAGGTGGTGTTCGTGGCGGTGCAGCAACGGTATTCTACCCACTATGGCACGGTGAAGTTCAGTCTCTATTAGTACTGAAAAACAACCGCGGCGTTGAAGAGAACCGAGTTCGTCACATGGATTACGGCGTACAGCTGAACAAGCTTATGTATTCTCGCCTAGTTCAGGGTGGCAACATCAGCCTGTTCTCACCTTCAGACGTACCTGGCCTTTACGATGCGTTCTTCGAAAACCAAGACCGTTTTGAAGAGCTATACGTTAAGTACGAAAACGATCCTTCAGTGAAGCGTGAAACGGTTAAAGCCGTTGAGCTTTTCTCTCTGCTAATGCAAGAGCGTGCTTCTACTGGTCGTATCTACATTCAGAACGTTGACCACTGTAATACACACAGCCCGTTTGATTCTGAAGTAGCGCCTGTTCGTCAATCGAACCTATGTCTAGAAATCGCGCTTCCTACTAAGCCACTTTCTAACGTAGAAGATGACGAAGGCGAAATTGCACTATGTACGCTTTCAGCATTCAACCTTGGCGCAATCAATGAACTGGACGACCTAGCAGAGCTTTCTGAGCTGGTTGTTCGTGCTCTAGATGCACTGCTTGATTACCAAGACTACCCGCTTCCAGCTGCATACAAGTCGACAATGAACCGTCGTACTTTAGGTGTAGGTGTAATCAACTACGCATACTACCTAGCGAAGAATGGTGTTAAGTACTCTGATGGCAGCGCGAATGGCCTGACTCACCGTACTTTTGAAGCAATTCAATACCACTTGCTAAAAGCATCTGTTGAACTAGCGAAAGAGCAAGGCCGTTGCCCATCTTTCCACGAGACCAACTACGCGAAAGGCCTACTGCCAATCGATACTTACAAAAAAGATATCGACTTAGTCTGTGAAGAGCCACTGCACTACGATTGGGATTCTCTACGTGAAGAGATCATGGAGCACGGTCTGCGTAACTCTACGCTAACAGCGCTTATGCCTTCTGAGACATCGTCTCAAATCTCGAACGCGACTAACGGTATCGAGCCACCACGTGGTTACGTATCAGTGAAAGCATCGAAAGACGGCATCCTTAAGCAAGTGGTTCCAGATTTCCTAAATCTTAAAGAGAACTACGAGCTACTTTGGAACATTGGTTCTAACGACGGTTACCTACACCTAGTGGGTATCATGCAAAAATTCGTTGACCAAGCTATCTCTGCAAACACTAACTATGACCCAAGTGTTTACGACAGCGGTAAAGTACCAATGAAGAAGCTGCTTCAAGACCTACTAACAGCGTACAAGTACGGTGTTAAGACGCTTTACTACCATAACACTCGTGATGGTGCTAAAGACGACCAAGGCGATGCAGTTCAAGTGCCGGAAGAAGATTGTGAAGGCGGCGGTTGTAAGATCTAAACCGCAATAAACATTAAGACCCCAGAGAAGAGTTATCTTCTCTGGGTTTAAAGCATTAACAGGGTCCGTTTTATTACGGGTCTTTAAAGGATTTGAGGCATTTATGGCTTACAGTACTTTTTCTCAGCAAAAAAATGACCAACTAAAAGAACCAATGTTCTTGGGTCAGTCGGTAAACGTTGCACGTTACGACCAACAGAAATTCGAAATCTTCGAAAAGCTTATCGAGAAGCAGCTTTCTTTCTTCTGGCGTCCAGAAGAAGTAGACGTGTCTAGCGACCGTATCGACTACAACAAGCTTCCTGAGCATGAAAAGCACATCTTCATCTCTAACTTGAAGTACCAAACGCTTCTAGATTCAATCCAAGGCCGCAGCCCTAACGTTGCCCTACTTCCATTGGTATCTCTACCAGAAGTTGAAACTTGGATTGAAACTTGGTCTTTCTCTGAAACGATTCACTCTCGTTCTTACACGCACATCATCCGTAACATCGTGAATGATCCAGGCGTAGTATTCGACGACATCGTTGAAAATGAAGAGATTCTGAAGCGTGCTAAAGACATCGCTTTCTACTACGACGACCTAATCAAGCTAACGGCTGACTACCACCGCTACGGTGAAGGCAACCACAGCATCAACGGCGAAGACGTTAAGATTTCACTTCACGACCTGAAGAAGAAACTTTACCTATGTCTAATGTCTGTAAACGCACTAGAAGCGATTCGTTTCTACGTAAGTTTCGCATGTTCATTTGCATTCGCTGAGCGTGAGCTAATGGAAGGTAACGCGAAGATCATCAAGCTAATCGCTCGTGATGAAGCCCTTCACCTTACTGGTACACAGCACATGATCAACTTGCTACGCAATGGTCAAGATGATTTTGAATTCATGCAGATCGCTGAAGAGTGTAAGCAAGAGTGTTTCGACCTATTCAAAGAAGCGGCTGAGCAAGAGAAAGAGTGGGCAGAATACCTATTCAAAGATGGCTCTATGATTGGTCTGAACAAAGACATTCTTTGCCAATACGTTGAGTACATTACCAACATCCGTATGCAGGCTGTTGGCCTAGGTACGGCTTACCCAGCAGCAACGTCGAACCCAATTCCATGGATCAACGCTTGGTTGTCTTCAGATAACGTTCAAGTTGCTCCACAAGAAGCAGAAATCAGTTCTTACCTAGTTGGCCAAATCGACAACGAAGTAAAAGCTGACGACTTTGAAGGATTTGAGCTGTAATGCCAACAATCAAAATCAACAAACTGACTTCAATTGAATCTAACCCTTCAAACACTCTGTTGGAAACAATGGAACAAGCTGGGTTAGAGCCAGAATACAACTGCCGAGATGGTCACTGTGGCGCTTGCCGCTGCACGTTGGATTCTGGTGAGGTCGAGTACGTTGGTTTTGCTATGGCTTACACGCAAAGTAATGAGATATTGCCTTGTATCTGTAAAGCAAAGACTGAGCTATCGCTGAGTAACGTTATTCATAGAAACAAGCAAAAACGCGCATAAGCCAGCTGGCTTTAGGTCACTTTGTTCGAATATCGTCAATAAGAATCAAAAAAGGGTCCGCTTCCTTTAGGAATGCGGACCCTTTTCTATTTATGTCTTTAGGTATCTAAAGCGACTCGTCTATCACTTAACCAAATCTTCCTGTTGGCTTGTGTCATACAAAGCCAAACGTTTATTGCTGAGTCAGGTTAAGAGTCACAGAGCCAATATAACAAGCGCTTCGGCACTCTCCACAGCCGTTACACTTATCTTTGTCCACTGTAGGCAACTCTCCTACTTCGATGTGTATTGCACCAGCTGAACACGCCGTTTGGCATGCTGAACAGTCCATTTGCATGTAATTATTGCAGCTATCCGCAAAGCTCGGCTTGAGGTCGATATAAGGCGTGACCGTTGGATGAAGTGCGTCGGTCGGACACACTTCAGTGCATTTGTTACACATAGAACAACTGTTGTAATCCAAATTCAGCAGCGCACTGCCCTCTAGCATCTCAATAACGCTATTTGGACACGATTGTTCACACAATCCACAACCGTCGCAAAGACGCTCAAACAGCACCTCATCGACCGCTCTTGGCGGTCTTGCATGCAAGCGCTGTGATATCTCTTCATAATTCGCGGCTGCTTTAACCGGTTTAGAAAGTCGAGTTAAGAAACCGCGTCTATTTGAATTTATTTGTTCAGACATTAGTCGATATATAACTTTTTAGTAGCAACGTTTAAATTATATTCAGATATTAAGTACTTAAACCAATCTATTACATCAACCGATAGCTTTTTATAAAAAGATAACTCTGATGCTTTATTTAGTTTTTCTAAATAAACAGAAGACCAAGTTAATAAGTGACCCTCAAGCAATTCACCGGCTGAATTAATATTATTATTTTCTAACAAATACGCATGAGCGAATAACATTAAACCAAATTGATCTTCCGGCTCTCTTAACCCAGTGTCTAATTCAATCTGATTCAATTCTAAAAACTGGCGATACTCAACCGTAGAAGCACCAAACACAACGCGGTCTTTATCTAGGTACACAGAACCCCAAGGCGGAGCTGGCATGTCTCCAACGCCTTCAAACAGGCGGCTGAACTCTGCTGCGAGCGCATCTTCGTCTTCGCTTCTTAATGCCTGCAAGCATTCTTCAGAGAGTACTTCGCTCTCAACCAAAGCTTCGACAATGGTGATTAACTGTTCTTTACTTGTCGCTTGATAAAATAGCGAACCCAACAATTTATGCGTATCGATAATCATTATTATTTATACCGTTATAGGTTTAAAGATAATTATATTAATTAACTCATTTCATTCTTTGATCTATTTTATACATTCAATTCATAAACTTTAAATTCCACACTTATTTGATGCCAATCAATCAATAATTCGAAATAAATACATAAAGAACAAACTACCTATAAAGTGCTCGCTATCAATAGCAAAAGGCATCTTAGAATGACGAATAAGAAAGAATCTGGGGTAATGAATCTTACTCGAAGAGGCTTCATGAAAGCTTCCTCTGCAGTAGGTAGTGCAGCTGCACTTGCGGGCGGTATTGCATTACCTTTCAAATCCAAACCAGTAGCGGCTGCAGTTGCTGAAAATGTGGATGAGAAAATCGTATGGAGTGCATGTACAGTAAACTGTGGCTCTCGCTGCCCACTGCGTATGCATGTACAAAACGGTGAAATCAAATACGTAGAAACAGACAACACAGGCACTGACGAATACGGTCATCACCAAGTTCGTGCGTGTCTACGTGGTCGCTCGATGCGCCGCCGTGTTTATAACCCAGATCGCCTAAAGTACCCAATGAAACGTGTGGGTAAACGTGGTGAAGGTAAGTTTAAGCGTATTAGCTGGGAAGAGGCTTATGATGAAGTCGCTGGCACCATGCAACGCCTTATCAAAGACTACGGTAACGACACTATCTACCTAAACTACGGTACAGGTACGCTGGGCGGCACGGTTACTAAATCTTGGCCACCAGCTCAAACGCTGATTGCTCGTCTAATGAACCTAAGTGGTGGTTACTTAAACCATTACGGTGACTACTCAACAGCGCAAATCACGAAAGGCTTGAGCTACACCTACGGCGGTTGGGCAAACAACAACTCTTTCTCTGATTTAGAGAACACTAAACTTAACATTCAGTTTGGTAACAACCCTGCTGAGACACGTATGTCTGGTGGCGGCCAGATCCACCACTACGTTGAAAGCAAAAACAAATCAAACGCAAGAACGATCATCATCGACCCTCGCTACACCGATACTGCCGGTGGCCGTGAAGATCAATGGATCCCAATTCGTCCTTCTACAGATGCGGCATTGGTAGCGGGTCTTGCACACGTGATGATCACTGAAGACCTTGTCGACCAACCGTTCCTAGACAAATACTGTGTCGGTTACGATGAGAAGACCCTTCCTGCATCAGCGCCTAAAAACAGCGACTACAAATCTTACATCCTAGGTTTAGGTGAAGATGGCGTAGAGAAGACACCAGAATGGGCTTCTAAGATCACGGGTATTCCAGTTGACACCATCGTTAAGCTTGGCCGTGAAATGGGCACAGCGAAACCATGTGCGATTCACCAAGGTTGGGGCTTACAACGCACTGCGAACGGTGAACTAGCGTGTCGTGCAATCGCGATGCTGTCACTGCTCACTGGCTCTGTGGGCGTATCAGGCGGTTCAACAGGCGCTCGTGAAAGCGACATCAACATTCCATTTGTCCGCTTCCCTACTGTGCCAAACCCAGTTGAAACGTCTATTTCAATGTTCATGTGGACAGACGCGATTTACCGTCACCATGAAATGACCGACATCACTGATGGTGTTCGCGGTGCAGAGCGCCTTAAGAACCCAATCAAGATGATCTGGAACTACGCAGGTAACTGCATCATTAACCAACACTCAGACATCAACAAGACTCACGCGATTCTTCAAGATGAAAGTGCGTGTGAAATGATTGTCGTGGTTGATAACCATATGACGTCTTCAGCGAAGTACGCCGATATCATCCTGCCAGACTTAACAACGTCTGAGCAAGACGACTGGTGTATGGACGGTAAAGCGGCGAACATGCCTTACTTCATCTACGCGCAGAAAGCGATTGAGCCTCAGTTTGAAGCGAAATCTATCTACGAGATGTGTACTCAGCTTGCGAAACGAATGGGCGTAGAAAAAGAGTTCACCGAAGGCCGTACTCAAGAGCAATGGATTGAGCACCTTTACGCAGAAACTCGTAAGAACGATCCAACACTGCCAACCTTCGAAGAGATGAAAGAGCTGGGTATCTACAAACGTAGCTACGACCACCACTACATCGCTTATGAAGATTTCCGTAAAGATCCTGAAGCGAACCCACTGACCACACCAAGTGGCAAGATCGAGATCTACTCAGAGCAACTGGCTGATATCGCGAAGACTTGGAAGCTGAAAGAAGACGAAGTGATTCACCCACTTCCGATTTACGCGGACTCTTTCGAAGGTCATAACGACCCACTAGCAGAGAAGTACCCACTTCAGCTAACCGGTTTCCACTACAAGGCTCGTACTCACTCGACTTACGGCAACGTTGCAGAAATCAAAGCAGCAGCACCGCAAGAGTTGTGGATCAACCCAATCGATGCAAAAGAACGTGGTATTGAAAGCGGCGACATGGTGAGTATTTTCAACGACCGTGGCGAAGTACATATTCCAGCGAAAGTGACACCTAGGATTCTTCCTCGAGTTGTCGCACTAGGCGAAGGTGCATGGTACGCACCAGATGGTCAGAAGATCGACCATGCAGGCTCTATCAACGTGCTGACGACTCAGCGCCCGAGCCCACTTGCTAAGGGTAACCCTCAGCATACAAACCTAGTTCAAATCAAAGCGCTAAAGAAAGCATAAGGTAGGTTGGAATGAAACAATACGGCTTTTACATTGATTCAAGTAAATGCACGGGTTGTAAAACCTGTCAGCTTGCTTGTAAAGATTATAACGATCTAGACATCAAAACGAACTACCGTCGCGTATACGAATATGCCGGTGGTGGCTTCACTCAAGATGGTGATACCTGGGTTCAGAAAGATGTCTTTTCTTACTACCTATCTATCGCTTGTAACCACTGTACTAACCCAGCGTGTGTGAAAGTGTGTCCTTCGGGCGCAATGCACAAACGTGATGAAGACGGTTTGGTTGTGGTTGATGAGAGCGTATGTATTGGTTGTCAGCACTGTAGCAATGCGTGTCCTTACGGCGCACCACAATACAATGCTAAGAAAGGTCATATGACGAAATGCGATGGTTGTTACCAACGTGTTTCTGAAGGCAAACAGCCTATCTGTGTTGAGTCTTGCCCACTTCGTGCATTGGAGTTTGGTGAAATCAATACACTTCGCGAGAAGTACGGCTCTGGTGCGGATGTGGCTCCACTGCCATCTTCAACAGAAACGCTACCAAACATCGTGATTAAGCTGAACAAAAACGCGAAGCCGACTGGCGATACCAGCGGTCACCTAGCAAACCCGAAGGAGGTGTAAGATGATTTTTCATGAGTGGTCTTTAATCTTCTTTACGGTGCTGGCGCAAACTGCGGTTGGTGGTTACTTACTGATTGGCGCACGTGCACTGGTACTTGGTCATGACGAAGAGAAGCTGAACAGCTACAAGGTTCCAATGTTTATCCTATGGGTACTGATGGGTCTTGGCTTCATGTTCTCGACAACGCACCTTGGCTCTCCACTGCGCGCGTTTAACGCTTTTAATCAGCTAGGTTCGGCTTGGTTGTCTAACGAAGTGTTCTTCGGTGCGGCATTCTTCGCTGTCGGTGGCCTGCAATGGTTACTGTCGGTAGTCAAGAAAGGTGGCGTTGCTATCCAGAAAGCACTGATGGTTGGCGCGATGGTACTGGGTGTTATCTTCATGTACGCGATGATCAACGTATACATGATCAACACAGTACCGACGTGGGACAACATCTACACACCACTGAGCTTCATCATGACGATGGTTGTGGGTGGCTTGCTGTTATCTCAGTTCGTGATTGTATTCGCAAACGACAGCCGCTTTACGGTTGACCGTAACATCACCATGTTGGCTGTTATCGCTGTTGCTATTAGCTTGATTGTGACAGTAGGAAAACTGAACCTAATCGGTGACATCCAAACTTCAGTAGCTAAAGCGTCTGAGTTGGTTGACGGTTTAGGCAGCTATGTGATTCTTCAAGTGGCACTGCTGATGGCAAGCTTGCTAGTTTGGATTCTACCGATGCTGAACAAAGCAAAAGTGAACCCAGTTAACCTTGGCTTAGCACTAGTATTGTTCTTGGCTTCAGAGTTAATCGGCCGTGGTTTGTTCTACAGCCTACATATGACAAGCGGTTTGTAATCGAGTTCTTACAGACATGAGTTGCGTGTAAACATCGCTGCTTGTTTGGTTATCTAGAAGGCTAGATAAACAAAAGGCCCAACACCTATTTAGATGTTGGGCCTTTTTATTTCGTTTTTTCTAGCGTTTTTAATACAGACTTAGCGAGTTCGCTTACATCGTTAGCTTACATAGCTACTTAATGATAGCCGCTGGAATAAACATGTCTTTTAATCGCTTAACCGAAGAATAAGTACCAAACATCGGTTTGTTATCTAAATGCCTTCTCAGCATATCGGCGGCAACGGTCTTAATCACGTTGCGTTGGTCTTCACGCGAGTACTGACGATAAAACTCAAGTACCTGCCCCCACTCGCCTGCTTCAGTCGACAATGCAACGCTGAATGTGTTGCCTTCCAGCTTACCAGTCACCAAAGCCAATTCAGTTCCGCACTTATCTCTTGTTGCTCCAGCCAGCGCAAAGGTCGCGGCTAATGGATCGCTCTTTTCAAGTTCGCTCTCTTTTGGCTCAGCCATCACCCATGAGTGTCCGAAGCAATCTTCTATCTGCTCATTCAATTGCAGCCACGCTGACAGTGAACCTTTGGTCGACACTTCAGACACAGATAACGTCTTCTTTTTTTCCGCCATGATGTGTCCAATATGGTCAATCATCGGCTCATCAACACTAACGACATTACTCTCTAGCAGCTTGTAAACCATCTGCAGAAGCTTAACGCGAGTTTCTAAGTCTGCCTTAGGACCAAACAGTTTGACCTCAATGAACGGCAGATAAGAGCGATAACCAAGTTCATAACCTTCTGGCAGCTTTAGTTGATCCAAAACATCAGAGATACCGGACTCAGACAAACCAAACGTAAACAGTCGACTGCATTCAGAGGCAACCACTTGAGGGTAGGTACACGACAAGTCAGGAAGAATCTCAAACGTCACCATGCGCTTGAATTCACTTGGTACACCCGGCGTGAAATAGAAAGTCGCATCGTTAATTTTCAGTTTGAAGCCACAAGCCGTCCCCACAGGGTTATCGACAATCTCTGAACTCGCAGGTAACAAAGCTTGTTTAAGGTTGCTGTCTGGCATTGGCATGCCACGTCCAGAGAACATCTCTTCCATACGAGCAAGCCATTCAGGGAACATGACGAGTTTCTGCTCGGAAGCAGCTGCAGCGGCGGCAGCACTCATATCATCGGTTGTCGGGCCTAAACCACCATTAACGATAACCACATCATAGTTAAAGCTCAGCATCAGCAGTTCTTCAACAAGAGCATTCATTTGATCACCCACAGTTGAGCGCTTAGCAAGCGCAAAACCATGCTGATAAAACTCAGCAGACATCCAAGCTGCGTTTGTATCTACAATGTCTCCATGAAGAACTTCTTCACCTGTGCTTAACATTGCGATTTTCGTCATATTTCTATCCCTTGTTGTCATAAAAAGACACTGCATTATTTACAAACTGGTCTATGGTTGAATTTGGAGCAATTCGCCTTTTCACTAATATTAATAATGTTAAACCTAAGGTTTTCTTAGGAAAAGCTATAAAAATTATTAGTTCCCTAAATCAGGCATTTAATAGATAATTGTGACCCTGATCAATTCCAAACTTTCTCATGGAGACCCTTGTGGCCAAATCACCGTTACTAGCAAAGGTTACTGCCGCATTTTCAATGCTAATGTCAGTTAACTCGGTTGCAAGCCAATACGACTTCGACCAGCCAATCAACCTTTCTTACTCGGATGAATGTGCTCAAGATTACTGTTTTAATGACAACTTGTACACCTACAAGCCTAGTACCAATTACGCACTGAGCGAATCGAGTGATGAGTACGACTTCTCAATCCAACAACCAAAACACATGTTGGTGAGTCAGGAGAAAGATTGGGATTACCTAATGGGTCAAACCTACACCATTCTTGGCTTGAGTGTCGCGACAGTGGGTCTAATGACTCTGCTCCCTGAAAGTATTACTAAGTGGGATGATGACCAACGTGATATCAGCTCATTAGGTAAAAAGTGGAAAGATAACGTTTCTGCTGGTCCAACATGGGACCGTGACGAACACTTCCTAAACTACGTAATGCACCCATATTTCGGTGGTGTTTACTACACCGCAGCTCGACACGCAGGTTACGACGAGTTTGAGTCATTCTTATACTCTTGGACTATGTCGACGTTCTTCTGGGAATACGGCGTAGAAGCGTTTGCAGAAGTACCTTCATGGCAAGATCTCTTCATCACACCTTTCTTCGGTGCGGTTGTCGGTGAAATGATGCTAGAAGCAGAGCAGGATATCATTGCTTCAGGTGGCGAAGTGATGGGCTCTCAAACCATGGGTGATGTGTCGCTATTCTTCCTTAACCCTGTTGGACACATTCACTACTGGGTAAGTGACGCATGGGGCGGTGATGCAGAAGTTAACCTGAATACTAACCCTTGGTGGGATAACCAAGACGCTGCACGTTTTGCTTACGATGCTGGCGCACCATACGACTCTCAGTTTGTTGGTATGAACTTCAAAGTAACGTTCTAATTCGTCTCTAGTACTACTCAATATAAGTTATTGAGTATAAGTTGCTGAATCATCAATCACAGTGACAACTCTTCTAAAAAGCGGCTCTCTAGCCGCTTTTTTTGTGCCCTACTCTTCATTCTCTTTTTTTGCATCGAAGCTTAGTTTCAAAAATTGACCTAGGTCAAACATTGTTCGATGTAACCTTCTACACTGAAATTAAAGAACTTTATCGCGTGATATCAAACATTTAATTAGCAAAGAATAATTGAAACCTTGGGGGCTGATATGAACAGTACATTTATCGTAAACTTTATCGGAAAAGCATCACCAGCAACAATCAAACAGCTTGCTGCGGTTACTCACGAAAACGACGGCAAATGGCTCATCAGTAAAGTGAACTTTATTGAAGACCAAGTCGCAGGCGTACTAAAGGTTCAACTTCCAGCCATCAACGAATCGATTGTAAAAGAAGCGTTCAGCGCCAATCCAGATCTCATCGTGCAGTTTGTCGATTCCGATCATACACACAATGTTCAAGACACGGTCCATCACTTGAGACTCGACTCTAACGACCGAGCAGGTATCGTCAACGAAGTGACTCATGTATTGGATAGACAAGGAATCAGTATTCTCGATATGGATTGTCACCGCGTCTTTATCGCTGGTGGCGGCGGTGTTAGCTCAAGTCTATTCACATCAAAAATCGCCGTTAAGCTGCCAATCGAAGTACAGATCGACGACGTAGTTAATGAACTCGAAACGCTCAGTGAAGATACTCGTGTGATGATTGAAAGCTAAATAAACAAAATTAAAGAACAAAAAAGAGCAGCTCATTAGCTGCTCTTTGTATTGCTCTGAACTTGTGATTCAGTTACTTAACTGACCATTGTGATAATGAGCGTTTGAAGTCTTCATAGCCGAATTCATTTAGCTTCTGAACATCACCACTGCTACGTTCACAGTAGATTGAAGGCATTTTAAGGCCATTGAACCAGTTCAATTTCACCATTGTGTAACCCGCGCTGTCTAACAGATGCAGCTTTTGACCAATCTTAAGTGGCTCATCAAAGCTCGCTTCGCAGAACTGATCGCCCGCAAGACATGAACACGAACCAATCACGTAGTCATGGCTGCCTGTTTCTGATGCTTCCAATACTGATGCGGGCTCATTGTAGATAAGCGTGTCAAGGCGGTGCGCCTCAGTCGCTGAATCCACAATCGCTGTTTTCTTCACGTTCTCAACAATATCGACCACTGTCACAACTAGGTCGGTTGTTTTAGTGATGATCGCTTCACCCGGCTCAAGATACATCTGCACACCGTGCTTTTCAGAGAAGGCTTTCAGCGCAAGACCGAGTTTTTCGATGTCATAGCCAGGCCATGTGAAGAACACACCTCCGCCCATGCTCACCCAGTCCAACTTATCTAAGTGCTCACCAAACTGTTCTGAGATTGAATCAAGCAGGCCGATAAACGCATCGACGTCTTTGTTCTCACAGTTCATGTGGAACATCACACCATTAATCTCATCGAAAATTTCTGGTTTGATGTGGTCAGCTTGCACGCCCAAACGCGAGAATTGACGTGCTGGATTCGCCAAGTCTTGCCCTGCGTAGCTCACGCCCGGATTTAAACGTAAACCCAGTGAAGCTTTACCTTCAACAATATGACGGTAAGCAGCAAGTTGGCTTTGAGAGTTGAAGATCATCTTGTCGCAGATGTCAGCAACCTCTCTCACGTCATCTTCACTGTAGCCCACACTGTAAGCATGAGTTTCACCGCCAAAAGTTTCGTGACCTAATTTCACTTCATAAGGGCCAGAACTAGTAGTACCGTCTAGGTACGGTTTGATGATGTCAAACACGCCCCAAGTCGAGAAGCACTTAAGCGCAAGTACCAATTTCACACCTGAAATCTCTTTCAGTTGCTTGGCTTTTTCTAAGTTCGCAATCAACTTGTCTTCGTTGATCATGAAATATGGGGTTTTTAGTTCTTCTTTCTTAAACGTCATTTTTGTAAACACTCAAGCAGCATCTATAGATGGAAAGGTAAATTAACAATTTTGGTGTGATTTATTTTGATTTTGTCCTGTCCGAGCGCAGTGAGTTACAAAATCAAAATAAATGATACCAAAGCTTCAAGGCTATCATCATCGAAAAGGGAACAATCCATGTCCCCTTTAATTAGCAATCAAAACAAGAAATCAGTTCTTATTTTTTCAGCTCATGAATCACTGGAAGACCTTGGCCTGCTTCAAGCTCTTGAACATGCCAATCTAGACCAATTTCCGGCATAGTTGCTAGGAACGGATCTGGATTTAACTGTTCCATGTTGAACACGCCTTTATCAGCCCATTCGCCACGGAAGAACTGAAGTGCAGCGGTAATCGCTGGAACACCAGTTGTGTAAGAGATCGCTTGGTGCTCTACGTCTTCGTAAGCCACTTCGTGGTCTGCGTTATTGTAGATGAATACGCTACGCTCTTTACCATCTTTCTTACCTTGAACCCAAGTACCGATACACGTTAAACCAGTGTAACCCGGAGCTAGAGATGTTGGATCCGGTAGTAGTGCTTTAAGAACATGCAGAGGCTGAACCACAGTACCATCGTGCAGTGTTAGCGGATCTGGACTAAGAAGACCGATATCACGCATGCAGTTGAAGTAGTTCAAGTATGCATCACCAAAGCCCATCCAAAATTCGATACGCTTAGCTGGGATGAACTCTTTCATTGAACGAACTTCATCGTGCGCCATTGAGTAAACTTTGTGAGAACCACAGTTCGGGAATTCAAACTCAAGCATACGAGAGTGACAAGGTACTTGTTTCCACTCTTCATTTTCCCAGTAGAAAGAATCGCCTTGGATCTCAAGCATGTTGGTTTCTGGGTCAAAGTTTGTCGCAAACTTCTTGCCGTGGTCACCAGCATTCACATCCATTACATCAATTGAGTCAATCTCATCGAACAAGTGCTTAACCGCGTATGAAGCAAAGATTGATACCACACCTGGATCGAAACCAGCACCAAGAATACCTGTGATGCCTGCTTCAGCGAACTTCTCACGGTAGCCCCACTGCCAATCGTAAGCTTGTGGTACTTGTTGGCCTTCAGAGCATAGGTCAACCGCTACCGATGTATCTAAATAAGAAACTTTAGATTGGTAACATGCTTCCATGATTGCCATGTTTACCCAAGGAGGACCAGCGTTGATCACTAGATCCGGCTGAACTTCTTTAATCAAAGCAACAAGCGCATCAACATCATCAGCGTCTACTGAACGTGCTTCTAGTTTCTTAGTTGAATCTTTAAGGTTGTTTTTGCCCTTGATAGATTCGATGATTTTTTCACACTTCGCGATTGTGCGAGAAGCGATTGTGATATCACCCAGTACTTCGTTATTTTGTGCTGCTTTGTGTGCAACAACCCAACCAACGCCGCCTGCACCAATTTGTAGAATAGCCATAGTATTAATTACCCTTGTTGTTCTGCTAGCTCAGTGGCTAGAGTTTGAATTTTGTTAATTAGAGATTTGAAATCTGATGTCTTTAGGCACGGATTCAAGATAGTGAATTTAAGCGCACTCTTACCATCCACGACCGTTTCGCCAAGCACGGCAACACCACGAGTCAAAGCTTCCAGTCTTAACGTTTGATTCAGTTTGTCTAAATCTAGCTCACCGTTTGCTGATTGCCCATTGCGAGGCACCGATCGGAACAGCACAGTAGACAGTGACGGCTCAGCAAGCAGTTCAAAATCGTCATGCTTCTGAATCAGGTCTGCAACTTGAAGCGTCTGCTCTAGGAGATGATCGTACATATCACCCAACTGCTTTGGCCCAACGCTTTGCATCGTCATGAAGACTTTCAATGCATCAAAACGCTTGGTGGTCGCAATAGACTTATCGACAAGATTTGGCAGCTCATCGTGCTCGCGATTCAAGTAGTCTGCGTGATGCAGTAGGAACTTAAAGTTCGCTTTGTCTTTCAGCAACACAGCACCACAGCTGATTGTTTGGAAGAACAACTTGTGGAAATCAACGCTAACTGAATCCGCTTTCTCGATGCCTTTCAGGCGAGCTTTATGGCTACTTAAGATAAGCGCGCCACCGTAAGCACTGTCGACATGGAACCAAAGATCTTGTTGGTTGGCGATGTCAGCAATCGCTTCAAGGTTATCAATAGCACCGTGATCGGTCGTACCCGCAGTACCGACAACAGCAAAAGGAATCAATCCTTGTGCTTTAAGCGCTTTCACTTCTGCGTCTAGCAAGTCAGGTTTGATAGTGCCGTTTGCATTGGTGTCAACACAGCACACTGCCGCTTCGCCTAGCCCTAGTAGAGAGGCTGACTTCTGAACCGTGAAGTGAGATTTCTTTGAACATAAGATACGCAGCTTGCTCGCGTATTCTGGTAAGCCTAGCTTTTGGATAGAATGACCATTGTGCTTATCCGCGACCCAGTCTCTCGCAAGCAATAAACCCATTAGGTTACTTTGCGTGCCTCCGCTAGTGAAAACACCGTCAGCTTGTGCGCCAAGTTGGTATTTGTCACACATCCAATCCACAACGCGCTGCTCAACATAAGTCGCAGCCGATGCTTGGTCCCATGAATCCATTGATTGATTCAACGCCGCGATAATCGATTCCGCTGCTACCGAAGCCATAAGAGGAGGAGTGTGAAGGTGTGCAATGCAATCTGGGTGTTGCACGAAGATGGAGTTTGCAGCGACAAGGTCTGCAGTACTATCTACAACATCAACCAAAGCGTGTTGATTGTTATCAAGGTCGACAGCATTGATAGCTGCTTCTAGCACTTTTGGATCTAAACCCGAATAAGGGGTTTCAACCTGTTCAAAAACCGCTTTCATCGCTTGAGTGGTTTGGTTCATCACGTTAGCAAATTCGTCGCTACCGCCTAAACCTGTATGGATGAAATGCTTGTTCCATTCTTGGTTTGCTTGTTCGCTTGAAGTTGGGTCTTGTTGTAAGCCACCACCAGCTGCGATGATCGCTTCTTCCATTACGCGGAGTGCAAAGTCAATCTGCTCAAAAGAGATAATCATTGGCGGAAGGAAACGAATTACCGAGCCATCACGACCACCCTTTTCAACCATCAAGCCACGCTCTAACGCTGCTCGTTGAATCGCTAGGGTTAGTTCGCCGTCTGATTGTGGTTCGCCAAACTTGTTAAGCTCACCATTTGGTTGTTTGATCTCAGCACCGAGCATCAGGCCTTTACCACGAACTTCAGCAATACAGCTAACGCGTGATTGAATCTTCTCAAGCCCGTGACGTAAATATTGGCCTGCGATGTTCGCGTGCTCAACTAAGCCATCTCGTTCGATGATCTCCAACGCCTTAGCGCCAGAGACCATTGCTAATTGGTTACCACGGAATGTACCGGTGTGCTCACCCGCTTTCCATGTATCAATGCTCTTATCGAACACAAGCAGCGACATAGGCAGTCCGCCACCAATCGCTTTAGATAAACATAAGATATCTGGATTAACACCAGACTCTTCAAACGCAAATCGATGGCCAGTTTTGCCCACACCACACTGAATCTCATCAAAAATCAGTAGGATGCCGTGCTCATCACAGATGCGACGTAGGCCTTGTAACCAAGATGCTGGAGCAGGAATCACACCGCCCTCACCTTGCACAGGCTCAACGATCATCGCCGCCGGTTTCATGATGCCAGACTCGTCATCATTCAACATACGTTCGATGTAACGAATGCTCGCGTTAGCACCCGCTTCACCACCAATACCAAACGGGCAGCGTAGGTTGTATGGGAAAGGCATGAAGTGCACATCAGACATCAAGCCGCTACGACGCTCTTTAGTGCCGAGGTTACCCATCATACCCATGGTGCCGTTCGTCATACCATGGTAAGCACCACGGAAAGCAAACATGGTGTTGCGACCTGTGGTTTGCTTGGCGAGCTTGATCGCCGCTTCCACAGCGTCAGCGCCAGATGGGCCACAGAATTGAAGAACCGAGTTATTTGAAAAGTCTTGAGGAAGAAAAGCTTTAACTCGCTTGATAAACGTCTCTTTTGCTTGAGTCGTGATATCAAGTGTTTGGTATGGCAAACCAGAATCGAGTTGGTCTTTAAGTGCTTGGTTAATCTCAGGGTGGTTGTAACCCAGAGAAAGTGTACCTGCACCGGCTAAGCAATCGAGAAAGAGTTGGCCACGAGTATCTTCAACTAAAGCGCCACATGCTCGTTTAATAGCAATAGGCAGGCGTCTTGGGTAAGAGCGAACATCCGACTCATGCTGTTCTTGCTCTAGCAAAATAGCGTCAGGTGTTAGGTCGTACGTTCCCTCTAAGATAGGAACCATAGTTGAAAATGAATTTGCGATAGTATTGATATCGACTTCAAAGGCGGTAGTCATAAAAGTCCCCTTGAATGTGTTCATACTCACCTCCATCAGACGCAATTACCCACCAACTCTCGTTAAATTTGGAAAGAGTTCATAGTGAAGTACACGTATTGTCTAGAAATGAGATATAGCTGTACGCTCGCATAAGTCAAATGACGAATACGAAATTAAGCCGTCTTAAGACAGCGATAAATTGTTAGCGTGAGCTCAAGGTTCAGTAATGCTACTGTTTTGAAGAATTGGACATTTTTGCAGGATCGGGCAGCTATGAGGAGCTGGTCCCTTTGGAAATGCAGAGCTGATTAGCAATGTTGTAATTAGTGTGTTCAATGTTGGGTTTCCCATTAACATGACGAACTGCGCCATAAGTATCCCGTCTATCAGCTAAAGGACTAGCCAATACCTACCCTACGTAATGTCCCAATCAGCAAGAATGGTCACTACGCGTATCCCCCAGAAGCAATCGTTGCTCTTCTTGAACATTTTCATTCCGAGATTGCGCGGGAAAGTAACATAAAGTGAAATGAACGATCAATAGTTTTTAGTAATAGCTTGATAAATAGCAGCGGTGGCTAAGCAATTGCTGTAAATATCGTCACACTATCGTTTGGGAAAGAGATCCCCGGTTCATTCGTTCCTCATACCCGAGGATGACGACGTGGGGTTATAAACGTTGCTAGAGAAGCTTTTAGGTCATGGCGTCTTTCCGTCATTCCCTAGCACGAGGAACGAGTTCATAGGGAATCTCGCTTTTAAAAACTAACTTGATTGCAAAATTTGAAACAGAGATAGAAATGAATGTTGAGTGCGGATTCGAACAAGAAGAGTTCTTAAACGTAAAAGCTAAACGTCAGAAACCAAAAAGCCCGAACATTTCTGTTCGGGCTTCTTAATTTGGAGCGATACATCGGGTTCGAACCGATGACCTCAACCTTGGCAAGGTTGCGCTCTACCAACTGAGCTAGTATCGCATTTGCTTTATCGAGATAAAGACTTTAATAGATGGTGCCCCGGGCCGGACTTGAACCGGCACAGCGCGAACGCCGAGGGATTTTAAATCCCT
>NZ_JBFRNU010000041.1:0-17391 GCF_041471145.1 Vibrio sp. 10N.261.54.A5
TAGAGATTCCCTACTCCTTCCTTCGTCAGTCTAGGGAATGACGGTTAAATATGAGTTTCGTCTGGTTTGTCATCCTCAAGAGTGAGGTACGAGCGAATTGGGGATCTCTTACCTGCTAAGCTCCAAATAACAGACACAAAAAAGCGGAGCCAAATGGCTCCGCTTTTATCGATAGAATGCAAAAAGAATTACTTCTTAGTAAGCTTCTCTTTAATACGAGCTGACTTACCAGAACGCTCACGTAGGTAGTACAACTTGGCACGACGTACTGCACCACGGCGTTTAACTTCGATGCTATCAACCATTGGAGAGTGAGTTTGGAACGCACGCTCTACGCCTTCACCGTTCGAGATCTTACGAACTGTGAATGCAGAGTGTAGACCACGGTTACGAATAGCGATTACAACGCCTTCGAAAGCCTGTAGACGCTCACGGTCACCTTCTTTTACCTTAACCTGAACTACAACAGTGTCACCTGGTGCGAATTTAGGAAGGTCTGATTTTAGTTGCTCTTCTTCAAGAGCCTTGATGATGTTGCTCATTTGTATAAATTCCTAGAATAAACTGATACTAAATTTAATAGGTTACTGCTTGCTTTTCGTTAAGAGCGTTGCTCTTTAATGAATTCAGCCAGTAATTGTTCCTGTTCGTCAGTCAGAGCTAGGTTTTCCAGGAGTTCTGGTCTTCTTAGCCAAGTTCGGCCCAACGATTGTTTTAATCGCCAGCGACGAATGTCCTTATGGTTTCCAGACTTGAGTACCGATGGCACATCTTTATCGTCTAGCACCTCAGGGCGCGTATAATGGGGACAATCTAGCAAACCATTTGCAAAAGAATCTTCTTCTGCTGAAGCGAAATCTCCAAGTACACCCGGAACAAACCGAGATACTGAATCAATCAGCGTCATGGCTGGCAGTTCGCCACCCGTCATCACAAAATCTCCAATCGACCATTCTTCGTCAACTTCAGATTGAATGATGCGCTCATCTACCCCTTCGTAGCGACCACAAATAAGAAGTAAATTCTCGTTTGTTGCCAGCTCTTCAACACCTTTCTGGTCGAGTTTACGACCTTGAGGTGAAAGATAGATAACTTTCGTCTTTCCCGGTGCTGCTTGCTTGGCCGTTGTGATAGCGTCGCGCAAAGGCTGAACCATCATTAACATGCCAGGACCACCACCGTAAGGTCTGTCATCAACAGTGCGATGTTTATCATGAGTGAAATCACGAGGATTCCATGTCTCAATAGATAAAAGACCTTTTTTAACCGCTTGACCTGTTACTCCAAAATCAGTAACAGAACGGAACATTTCAGGAAAAAGGCTAATAATGCCAACCCACATGTGTTCTCTCGCTCTGTAATTTGGAGTTAGAATCCAGGATCCCAGTCAACTTCGATCCGGCGAGCTTCGCGATCAACTTTCTTGATCACTTGCTCTTCAAGGTACGGTACTAACCGTTCCTTTTGGCCAAAAGCATCTTTAAGATTTGCTTTGATTACTAGAACATCGTTCGAGCCAGTTTCTAATAGGTCAGTGACCTCACCAAGGTCGTAACCTTTAGTGGTAAAAACTTGCATACCGAACAATTCGCGCCAGTAGAATTCATCTTCTGACAATTCAGGTAACGAAGCAGGGTCAATAGCAATTTCAAAGTTAGTCATCAGTTGCGCGTCTTCACGAACATCTAATCCCGCTAGCTTACATACATAACCTTGGCCATGACGTTTCCAGCTCTCAACTTTGTACTCAACCCACTTACCCTTTAGGTTTAAATACCAAGGGCTGTAATCAAATATGCTTTCAGCATTGTCTGTGTAGGAGAACACTTTGAGCCAGCCACGAATACCATAGGTAGACCCAAGTTTACCCATGACAATTCTATTATTTTGCTCGCTCATAGTTTCTTTACCCTTCATCGACATAAGCTATTTCTCTTTAAAAAAGAATTAAGCCGCTTTTTGAGCGTCTTTAACTAGCTTAGCTACACGATCAGATAGAGATGCGCCTTGACCAACCCAGTGGTTAACACGATCTAGGTCTAGACGTAGACCTTCTTCTTGACCTTGAGCTGTAGGGTTAAAGAAACCTACTTTCTCGATGAAACGGCCAGTTGCAGCGTTACGGCTATCCGCAACTACGATTTGATAAAATGGGCGCTTCTTTGCACCGTGACGTGCCAAACGAATGGTTACCATGTCGTCCTCTTTGCTTTCTTAATAAAATAATTAACCCCAAGTATAAGTAAATAGCTTGGGGTCTCGTGCCAAATTAAAGCCCCGGAATTTTACTCTTATTCCGGTGCAATGCAAGGGCTTTAGCTATTTTTTCACCAACATAGCTGCCGTACACTTTCTGTGACACGGCTAACACTATGAAAAGTAACGTAGCTAAAGCTTACATTTGTAGATTATCGACCAAACGGGTTAAAGCCACCACCCATTCCGCCCATACCTCCACCGCCGCCCATCATGCCTTGCATGTTGCGCATCATGCCTTTCATGCCACCTTTCTGCATCTTCTTCATCATCTTCTGCATTTGGGTGAACTGCTTAAGCATACGGTTTACATCTTGTACCTGTGTACCAGAACCAGCGGCAATACGCTTTTTGCGTGAGCCTTTGATTAAGTCAGGGCGTTGACGCTCTTTCATGGTCATAGAGTTGATGATCGCTTCCATCTGCTTGAACATCTTGTCATCAACTTTATCTTTAACGTTATCTGGTAGCTGAGACATGCCTGGAAGCTTATCCATCATGCCCATCATGCCGCCCATGTTTTGCATCTGACCTAGCTGTTCACGGAAGTCTTCAAGGTCAAAGCCTTTCTTCTCTTTGAACTTCTTAGCCAGTTTCTCTGCTTTCTCGGTATCAACGTTTTTCTGTAGGTCTTCAATAAGAGACAGTACGTCGCCCATACCTAAGATACGAGAAGCAACACGATCTGGGTGGAACGGTTCTAGTGCGTCAGTCTTTTCACCAACACCCAAGAATTTAATCGGCTTGCCTGTGATATGACGAACAGACAGAGCAGCACCACCACGCGCATCACCATCAACTTTCGTCAAGATAACACCGGTTAGTGGTAACGCATCACCAAAGGCTTTTGCAGTGTTCGCAGCATCTTGACCTGTCATTGCATCAACAACGAACAGTGTCTCTACTGGTTTAATTGCAGTATGAAGCTCTTTGATCTCGCCCATCATCTCTTCATCGATAGCCAAACGACCCGCAGTATCGACAAGTAGCACGTCGTAGAATTTCTTCTTCGCGTGGTCGATTGCAGCGTTTGCAATATCAAGAGGCTTTTGATCAGCTGAAGATGGGAAGAAGTCTACGCCAACATCGCTTGCTAACGTTTCAAGCTGTTTGATCGCCGCTGGACGGTAAACGTCGGCAGACACAACCAAGACTTTCTTCTTGTCACGCTCAGTTAGAAGCTTAGATAGCTTACCTACCGATGTGGTTTTACCCGCACCTTGTAGACCCGCCATTAAGATAACGGCTGGCGGCTGCGCTGCTAGGTTAAGAGCCTCGTTAGACTCACCCATCACCGCTTCAAGTTCAGCTTGAACGATCTTAATGAATTCTTGACCAGGCGTTAGAGATTTAGAAACCTCAACACCCACAGCGCCTTCTTTTACGCGCTTAACAAAATCGCGGACAACGGGCAGTGCAACGTCGGCTTCAAGTAGCGCCATACGTACTTCACGCAGCGTCTCTTTAATATTGTCTTCGGTCAGACGACCTTTACCGCTGATGTTCTTCAGCGTTTTGGATAGACGATCCGTTAAATTATCAAACATAGTTTTCTCTTCGCTCAAAACTGCGACTATTACTGTGAGTATACATTAGCGCGGATTAGAGTCATACCCGTTGTAGAGCGTTAATCATCCGTGCTTGTGATGTGAGACATTATTCACTTGGAATTGAATGAGGTTCGCCATAGCCCCAAAGAGCGATGCGAGGTATAATTCGCCAATTAGTAATCATTAAAATGGATACCATGGACAGTCTTATTGCGATCGCAGCAGCCTTTCTTTATACAATGGCGATTTCCACGATCATTCCAGGTCTCGTGCACCAAACAGGAATCCGTGTAAAAACGGTGTTTATCAGCGCATTACTTGCTCTAGCTTTCCATGCTTGGTTGCTTGGCGATTTGATTTTTAATGCCAGTGGCCAAAACCTCAGTATCTTGAACGTTGCTTCATTAATCAGTTTAATCATATCTGTGGTAATGAGCGGTGCAATGCTCAAAACCCGCTTGTGGTTCATCTTGCCTGTTGTTTATAGTTTCGCAGCGCTTAACCTCATGGCAGCAACGTTTCTTCCAAGTACCTTCATCAAACATCTAGAGAATGACCCGAAACTGCTCGTACACATCTCTTTGGCCTTGTTCTCATACGCGACGCTGACTATCGGTGCGTTATACGCCTTGCAACTCGCGTGGCTTGATCACAAGCTTAAAAAGAAAAAAGCCTTAGTGATTAACCCTAACCTACCTCCTTTAATGATGGTAGAGAGACAGCTTTTCAAGATCATTCTGATTGGTAATGGTTTATTAACGGGTACTTTGCTGACTGGCCTTATCTTCGTACAAGATATGTTTGCTCAAGGAAAGGCGCACAAAGCGGTATTGTCTTTTATCGCTTGGGTTATCTACTCCATCCTTTTATGGGGTCACTACCAAAAAGGTTGGCGTGGACAGAAAGTCACTTGGTTCGCACTTGCCGGCGCCAGCATGCTCACATTGGCCTACTTCGGTAGCCGCTTCGTTCAGGAAATCATCCTGAACTAGTCTGTAAAATAAAGGCAAGGTCTCACACACCTTGCCTTTAAAATATTGAGTCCGTTAGATTCAATTGACATCTCGACCATGTTCGGTCATAAATTAATCAAGATACACAAATAGGAAAAGAATAGTTTTGGACGACATATCAACGGGTATCTTATTTGCGCTACTCGCGTGTCTCATTGTAATTTCTGGTTATTTCTCTGGTTCCGAAACGGGCATGATGTCCTTGAACCGCTACCGTTTAAAGCACTTGGCCAATACGGGTCATAAAGGTGCCAAACGCGTAGAAAAACTTCTGAACCGCCCAGACAGATTGATTGGCCTCATTCTCATCGGCAACAATCTCGTCAACATTCTTGCATCTGCGATCGCTACTATTCTTGGTATGCGCATCTACGGGGATATCGGTGTGGCTATCGCTACTGGTACCCTGACTCTCGTGATCCTCGTATTCGCCGAGGTAACCCCAAAGACTATCGCTTCTCTATTTCCTGAACGTGTCTCTTACGCCAGTAGCATCCTTTTGATGGTGCTGATGAAGGTACTGTCACCGTTGGTGATTTTAGTTAACTTCATTACCAATGGCTTCATTCGTATCTTAGGTGTCAAAGCCAGCCATGATGCAACCGACCACTTGAGCTCCGAAGAGCTTAGAACCGTGGTAAATGAAGCCGGTAGCTTAATCCCTCAACGTCACCAAGATATGTTGGTGTCTATTCTGGATTTAGAGCACGTCACCGTGAACGACATCATGGTGCCGCGTAATGAGATTACTGGTATCGACATCAATGACGACTGGAAATCGATCGTTCGTCAACTTACCCACTCGCCTCATGGTCGCGTAGTGCTGTACCGTGACCAAATAGATGAAGTGGTCGGCATGCTTAGGCTGCGTGAAGCTTACCGTCTGATGCTTGAAAAGAACGAATTCAATAAAGAAACCCTGTTGCGTGCCGCGGATGAGATCTACTTTATTCCTGAAGCGACACCACTCAATATTCAACTGCTTAAGTTTCAACGCAATAAGCAGCGCATCGGTTTGATTGTTGATGAGTATGGCGACATCAATGGTTTGGTTACATTAGAAGATATTCTAGAAGAGATCGTAGGTGAGTTTACCACCTCAATCACCCCAAGCTTATCTGAAGAGATTACTCCGCAAAGCGATGGCAGCTTCTTGATTGAAGGCAGTGCCAATATCCGAGATATCAACAAAGGCTTACAGTGGGCACTGCCTACCGATGGCCCAAGAACGCTGAATGGTTTGATACTGGAACATCTTGAAGATATTCCTGAGAGTCACCTGAGTGTTCAGGTTGCCAGCCACCCAATGGAAATTGTTGAGCTTGAAGAGAACCGCATCAAACTGGTTCGCGTGTTCCCACAGATCGTGAACGGCTAACTGAGTTATCACTGAATCTCTGTCTCGCCCTAAAATACGTTGACGAAAAAGGCCCGGTTCATTGAACCGGGCCTTTTAGTATCTAACTCGCCCTATCTAGGGTAGCTATCAATGACTAGTCGATCTTAAGCTCTTGCAGCATAGACTCTGGCAGTGCCAGTTCATCATTCTTGTTTACAGAGATGCCTGCAGCGATGATCGCATTCGCGATCTCTTTCGCTTCATCCAAAGAGTGCATTGCCGCGGTACCACATTGGTATTCGTTCAGCTCAGGGATCTTATTCTGGTTCTCAACTTTCAGTACGTCTTGCATCGCTGCCAACCAACCGTCAGCCACTTGTTGTTCTGTAGGCGTACCAATCAGGCTCATGTAGAAACCAGTGCGACAGCCCATCGGTGAGATATCGATGATCTCTACATCTGAACCGTTCAATTGATTACGCATGAAACCAGCATATAGGTGCTCTAGAGTATGGATACCTTTCTCAGATAGGATGTCTTTGTTTGGCGCAGTAAAACGCAGGTCAAACACAGTGATGGTATCCCCTTTTGGGGTTTGCATTGTTTTAGCAACACGAACGGCAGGTGCGTTCATGCGTGTGTGATCAACAGTGAAACTATCTAATAAAGGCATTGCTCTTCTCCATGACGGCTGGCTTTAGAAAAACCAGCTTCGATTGTCTTCTAGTTCTTTGCGGCACTGTTTCAGCTGCCATCCATAATCTTTTGCTTGCTGTTCGACTTTGCGCGCCACCTTAATTAGCGATGGCTTGCTGTTGTATGACTTACGCTTATAACCACCACGGCCTTCATGATAAGCCAGGTATTGGTTATATGGGTCCCATAGTGAGATGCCCAATTGACGACGCGTCTCGCTGGTATACCAACCGATGAACATCAATGCATCATCAAAGTTGGTTCTTGAACCACCGTTATTGGTCGCCTTTTGGAAGTCTTCCCAAGCAGGGTCTTGAGCTTGTGCATAACCGTAGGCACTGCTTACACGCCCCCACGGTATAAAGCCAAGAATGTAATCTTTAGGTGGGCGCGCATCATGACGATAGCTACTCTCTTGTTTCACAAAAGCCATCGCAACGTTAATCGGCGTTCCCCATTCTTCTTGCATATCCAAGGCATCTTCATACCATGAAGGGTGCTCTCGAAAGATGCTACACAAATTATCTTGCTGCTTTGGCGGTGGCGTTGCACATCCAACCAACAGGCTAGAGACAACACCAACAGTCACTACAGGTAACCATTTACTACTCACTCGAGTAGGCTGACCTAATAAGGCTTGCTTCCTTTCCACCAAAGTCTCGCTATGCTTTTAAATACGAAAAATAATCCGCTAAGAAGCTATCAAAATCTTGAGTGCTTGCTTCTTCACTTTGTTGCTGAGCAATCACAGAACGTTGAACTTCTGCTTCCATCAACTCAGCTGAATATACTTTGTATTGGTGCGCTTTGTGTTGCTGAGCGTACGTTTTACCTAACGCGCAACCCACTTTACCTAAGCCGCCCAATTTTTTGGTCTCTTCTAGCAACTGGCCAGAAATAGTTAGCTCAGGGTTATCAATCCAAGCCTCAAGCGTATCGCATGTTTCTTGGTATGCACGACCACCTTGTTCAGCGTCCATCATCTCGGCAATAGAGCGCAGATCTTTGAAGACACGCTTCGCCCAATCTTGCAGAGACAATCGCTCACCATGACAACCGATTTGCAGCTCTAGACCAACCTGACGACCTTGTAGGATCACCTTGTTCCAGTTATCGCGCCAGCATTCAAGCTCGCAGTTATCCATCTCAGCAGAGTCCGTTAGCACACTCCACGTTAGGAATAAGTCTAGGAAGCGAACCTGCTGCTCATTGATACCAATTGAGCTGAATGGGTTTACATCTAAAGAACGAACCTCAATGTACTCAACACCACCGCGTGCCAATGCTTCAGATGGTTTCTCACCACTCTTCGCGACACGCTTAGGGCGGATTGGAGCGTAAAGCTCATTTTCAATTTGCAGTACGTTGCTATTCAACTGACGGTATTCACCATCAACCTTAGTGCCAATCTCGGCAAATTCTTCTGATGGTGTGCGAATCGCTTGATTCAAACCTTCAAGGTATTGGTCTAGGCTGTTGAAACCAATCTTCAACACACTTTGCGCACTGTTCGTGTAGCCAAGGTCGCTCAGGCGCAGTGCCGTTGCTTTTGGCAGATACAGTGTCTCGCCAATCTTTTCAAAAGGCAGGTTTGTCTCTCTTCCTTTGATGAAAGAAGAACATAGCGCAGGTGAAGCACCGAAGAAGTATGGGATTAACCAACCAAAGCGGTAGTAGTTACGAATCAAACCAAAGTAAGCATCTGACTTAGATTCACAACGCGCTTCTTCAGTTTGCTCTCCAAACAGGCTATCCCAAAAGCTTTCTGGGAAAGAGAAGTTGAAGTGAACACCAGAGATAATCTGCATCAGGCTACCGTAACGACGTTTTAGGCCTTCACGATATAGGGTCTTCATCTTACCGTTATTCGAGGTGCCGTATTGCGCTAGCTGAATGTAATCTTCACTGCCAACGTAACAAGGCATAGAAAGCGGCCATAGTTTTTCGCCGTCTAACTTGGTTTGCGTGAAGTGGTGGATATCAGACAACTGATTCAAAAGCGTCGGAACGTCGTTAGAAACAGGCGTGATAAATTCCAGTAGCGACTCAGAGAAATCGGTCGTTACCCATTCGTTCATCAACGCAGATCCCAAAGCCTCAGGGTGCGGCCCAGTAGCAAGGTGCCCATCTTCCGTGTAGCGTAATGTTTCCCTTTCAACACCACGACCAAATTGAGAGAAGGTCTTAGGGTTGGTTGCAACTTGCTTTAGTCGCGCAGCAAAATCAGTCAAAATTCAGTTCACTTATCTTATATTGTTCTGATTAGAACTATCATAAATTAGGTTGGAGGAGAAAAGTAGAGTCTCTTCCCTCCCCCTTTAATGTGTACTCTAACGAATGATTTCAAGCTCTTCTATTGGAATATCTAACTTTTCTAATTGCGGGCGAAGCGAAGTCGCGTCACCAACAACGATTATTTGATAATCATTCGGGTCAAACCATTTCTTAGATAGCTCGTTTAAGGTCTCTTTTGAAACCGTTTCAACTATCTGATTACGCTGTTGTAGGTAATCTTCATCAAGGCTCAATGCAACAATATTACTCAACAACCCCGCCTTTTGACTTGGCGTTTCGTATTTAAGTGCATCTTGTTGACCGACGGCAAGGCGCATAAATTTCACCTCTTCGTCAGTTAATCCACTTTGGCTAAACTCATTCAGCTCATTAATAAACTCTTGAATCGATGGAACCGTCGCATTCGCCCTTACCTGCGCGCTAAATACCACTGCGCCAGTTTCACGAGTACTTGCGAAGTAACCGCTTGCACCGTAAGTGTAGGCTTTGTCTTCACGTAGGTTCTGGTTGATACGGCTATTGAAGTTGCCCGCTAAGTTAAAGTTAGCTAACTGGCTCAAATACAATTCGCCCGTCGCATCAAACGGCAGGCCCTTACGAACCAAGCGAACAATGCTTTGCGGCGCACCCGGTTTATCAACTAAGTACAGGTGCTGACCAGAAAGCTCTTTAACGATCTGTGGACGCGTTAATGGTGCCGCATCGCCTTGCCACTCTTCAAAGAATTGTAGCTGTTTCCCTACCTCTTTCTTCGAGATGTCTCCCACCACAACAATATTGGCACCTTCTGGTGTGTAATGTTGCGCATAGAATTTTTTCACATCGTCTAAGGTCAATTTCGATAGAGATTCCTTAGTACCATCACTTGCACGAGCAAAAACAGTGTCACCAAACAGCACTTCACGGGTTGCTTGAGAAGCCATCCAGCTTGGCTGCTGATGCTGATACACAACGCCTTCTAGCATCTGTTTCTTAACGCGCTCAAAATCTTGCTCATCGAACTTAGGATCGAATAGAACCTCTTGCACAATCGCTAAGGTTTGAGGCAAGTTTTTCTCTAGCGTCGAGACTGAAATATCTGTGGTGTAGCTGCCCGCACTAATGCTCACGCTGCTACCAAGTTTATCTAAGGTCGCTTGTAACTCTTCAACGGTTCGTTTAGTTGAGCCTTCTTCCATCATCGAAGCCGTTAGGTTCGCTAGGCCTTCTTGCCCTTTGCGAACATAGCGTTCGCCTGCAGGCAATTGAATTTGCAGCTGTACTGTCGGCGTTTCACTGGTCACGGTACCAATTAAGTCAGTGCCATTTGCAAAGTGCATGCGGTACAACTCAGGCATGGTCGCCTCAACACCAAAGTTCACTTCTGGCATCACACTGCGATCAAAGGTATCCGGTGCCTTTCTGAAATCCAGTTGATCTTCCGTCACCTTGCTGTATTCCGGCAACGTACGTGGTGGCGTGGTAAAGGTCGCTTCACGAACCGCCAAATCGAGCTTTTTCTTAGGAACCACACTCAAGGTAACCTTGTGCTTACCTTCGATGAAATCTTGGTATGCCTTGCTCACGCTCTCAGGCGTCACCGCTCGGATTTGATCGAGTTGTGATTCAATGCGATCAGGCTGACCATAGAAGGTTTGGTTCGACGCGAGTTGCGACACCTTACCTTTAACGCTTTGCAATGCAAAAACAGCATTCGCTTCGGCCATGCCAGTGATCTGGTCTAAACGCTCTTGCTCAACGCCCTCTTTCGAGAATTGCTCCAGGGTATCCATCAGCTCTTTATTGAGAACCGTCAAATCGCCTTTTTCACCTGAGTTGCCCATTGCATACACGTACATGGTACACGCCAACTCAGCACAATCATGGAAAGAGCCAGCGCTGACGGCCTTCTGCGTTTTTACGAGGTTTTGATATAGGTAACTGTTGGTACCTGAACCTAACACGTTAGACAATGCATTCAGTGAAGCTTGCGTCTCTTCACCGCGATACGTTGTTGGCCACCCCACCAGCACCATCGGCTGACGAATATTGTCTTCTAAGGTGATGTATTTATCTTCTGTTAGAACAGCAGGTTGCTTCTCTGCCGCCTTCACTTCAGGGCCTTGAGGAATTGAACCAAAGTACTTGTTAACCCATTCTAGCGTGTCATCAACGTCGATATCACCACCAATCGTTAACACGGCATTGTTTGGGCCGTACCAACGCAGGAAGAACGCTTTAAGATCATTCACGTCAACACGGTCAAGATCTTCAACATAGCCGATTGGTTGCCAAGAGTAAGGGTGACCTTCAGGGTAAAGCGCTTCGCCCATGCGTTCCCACATCAAGCCGTAAGGACGATTTTCGTAGCTCTGCGCTCGCTCGTTCTTGACCGTGCCTCTCTGAACCTCAAATTTCTTCTGAGAAACAGCATCCAACAAGAAGCCCATTCGGTCTGATTCTAACCACAACATTTTCTCAAGTTGGTTAGAAGGAACAGTTTCAAAATAGTTGGTGCGGTCACGGTTGGTCGTGCCGTTTAACGAGCCACCCGCTTCGGTAATGATCTTAAAGTGCTGTTGGTCACCAACGTTCTCTGAACCCTGGAACATCATGTGCTCAAAGAAGTGAGCAAATCCCGACTTGCCTATCTCTTCACGTGCTGAACCGACGTGATAAGTTACATCAACATGCACCAACGGATCGGAATCATCAGGGGAAAGAATAACTGTCAGACCGTTTTCAAGCTGATACTTGGTGTAAGGAATCACTACTTTATCTTTAGAGGGCTTAACCTCTTCTAACAGAGTGACACCTTCAGGTAACGAGGAAAAGAAGGGCGTTGAGCTAGGTACATTGTAAGAACAGCCAGCAATGGCGATAAGAGAAAATGTACCAAGTAAAACCTTTTTCATAGGTTCTCCTTAGAAAAAACCGAAGTAGATAGCAGCAAGTAAGCTATAGCGAGCGGCTTTGCCAATCGCTATCAAAATAACGCTAGGGATGAATTTCATTCTTAGCCAACCCGCAGCGAGACACAAAGGGTCACCAATGATCGGTAACCAACTAAATAACAGTGTCCAGTAGCCATAGCGACTCAGCCAAGCCATAGCCTTATGACCATGCTTTTCAGATTGAGTTCGATTAGGCAACCACAAACCAATCCAATAGTTAGTCAGGCCTCCTAAGGTATTGCCTAATGTCGCCACTAGAATGATCGATGAGGTTGAAAACTGATCTAAGCTCAATGCAGCCACAAGGCTAGCTTCTGAACCACCGGGGAGTAACGTGGCACTCAAGAAGCCACTAATGAAGAGTACCCACAGCGCCGAGTCCGAGAACCACAGCGCGATATTTTCAAAAAGGGAGTTAAAAAATTCTAACACTGCCTATCAACTTTCTTGCATTTTAAGTAGCACCTTGCCTCTGGTGTGTCCGGTTTCAACCTGCAGGTGCGCCGACTGCGCCTCGTCTAATTGGTAGATACCTTGAATTTCTGTTTTGAGTAATCCGACACTGACCATGTAAAGCATAGTGTCCATTTGCTCAGGACTTGGTTCAACCAGCATGCCTGATGCAGTAAAACCTAATAGTGTGGCTTTTTCGCAGATAAGTTCTGCAGATAGAGTCGGCACAGTCACGACTCGCGCGTCATCTTTTAGGCACTTCAATGCATCAAGCGCGGTATCGCCGCCGACCAAGTCAATCAACACATCGACATCAGATACTCTTTCTGATGCTGGTGCAAACTTATAGTTAATCGCGTGAGCACCTAGCGTCGCAAGGTAATCAAGGTTGGCTTCGCTGCAGGTTGTGTAAACCTCTGCTTTTGCTGCCACTGCAATTTGAACCGCAAGGTGACCAACGCCGCCCGCGCCCGCCAAGATAAGCACGCGGTCGCCTTCTTTCACTTCGGCTTTGTTGAGCGCTTGTGCCGCTGTTTGACTCGCGAGTGGTAATGCAGCTGCCGCTTCTAGAGTGACAGAATCAGGAACCATACTTAATGCAGCTTCTGGAACACACACATATTGGCTGTAACCGCCACCTTGCAGTGGAAAACCAATAAAGCCAGCTACGTTATCACCAACAGTAAAGCGTTCAGCCTGTTCGCCTAGCGAGACAATTTGCCCTGAAATATCGTAGCCAGGTACCCAAGGTAGGTTATCTTTGTTTTGTGCTGCCGCCCAACCAAGGCCCGCTCGGGTTTTGACATCAATCGGATTAATGCCTGAAAAGGAAACTTTAACCACCACTTCTCCAGCCTTAGGCTCAGGGATCGCACTGGTTTGAATACTTAGATTTTCGACGCCGCCGAATTGAGTAATCGCAATCTGTTTATTTTCCATTTCCACATTTCCTTGATTGATAAAAGCCCTAGTGAGCAAGCACCCTAATTAATAAAAAGAAAGGGATGCGAAAGCATCCCTTTGACTATAAACCATTTAATAAGGCTAAGTTAACCGCTCATTCGTAAATTGACGACCAATTAACGTAACGATACATGACCCAGCAAATCCACTAGCCCACGAGAGCTAATAGAATACCCGCCGCAACCGCACTACCAAGTACACCGGCTACGTTCGGGCCCATTGCATGCATCAACAAGAAGTTCTGAGGGTTTGCCTCAAGACCAACCTTGTTCACAACACGTGCCGCCATTGGAACCGCTGATACGCCAGCTGCGCCAATCAGTGGGTTGATGTCCTCTTTCGAGAATCGGTTCAACACCTTAGCCATCAATACACCACCCGCCGTACCGATACTGAACGCGACCGCACCTAAACCTAGAATACCCAATGTTTCTAAGTTCAAGAACTTATCCGCTTGAAGCTTAGAACCAACCCCTAGACCTAGGAAAATAGTTACAACGTTAATCAGTTCGTTTTGAGCTGTTTTTGAAAGGCGATCAACCACACCCGCTTCACGCATTAAGTTACCCAAACAGAACATACCAACTAGAGGTGTTGCTGAAGGTAGGAACAAAATCGTCATCAGTAGTACAGCAAGCGGGAAAAGAATCTTCTCGGCTTTGCTAACGTGACGAAGTTGAGCCATCTTAATTTTGCGCTCTTCAGGAGACGTTAACGCTTTCATGATTGGTGGCTGAATGATCGGAACCAAAGCCATGTAGCTATAAGCCGCTACTGCAATGGCACCTAAAAGATCCGGAGATAACTTACTCGCCAAGAAGATCGCAGTTGGGCCATCGGCACCACCAATGATCGCAATTGACGAAGCATCGGCCATCGAGAACTCCATTCCTGGAACGTAGTTCAGCAAGATCGCGCCAAATAGCGTCGCGAAGATACCAAACTGAGCCGCAGCCCCTAGCCACAACGTTTTAGGGTTCGCAATCAACGCACCGAAGTCCGTCATCGCACCAACACCCATAAAGATCAGCAGTGGGAAAATACCTGTCTCAATACCAATGTAGTAGACGTAGTAGAGCAAACCACCTGGATCAGTAAACCCAGCATTTGGAATGTTTGCTAATACAGCACCAAAACCAATAGGCAGTAGAAGTAACGGTTCAAATCCTTTACGAATTGCCAAAAACAACAGTAAGCAACCAACCAGCATCATACAGATCTGGCCGAACTCAAAGTTCGCAATCCCTGTTTCAGACCATAAGGTCATCAATCCTTCCATGGTACTCCCTTACGCTAAGCTTAGTAGTGGAGCGCCTACAGTAACTGCATCGCCTTCTTTAACATTCAATTCTTGAACGATACCACCACGAGCAGCACGAACTTCCGTTTCCATCTTCATCGCTTCTAGGATTAGTAGAACGTCGCCTTCAGAAACCTCAGTACCCGCCTGAACGTTTACTTTAAAGATGTTACCCGCCAATGGAGCTGGAACCGCTTCAGCGTCAGACGCTGCTACTGGTGCAGCCTGAGCAGGTTTTGCAGATGGCGCCACCGATGTCAGTTCACCTTGTGGGCCAACGTCAACATCGTAAACTTGACCATCAACCTTCACGCTGTAGCTTTCAATACCACCAGAAGCTTGTACAGGAGCTGCAGCAACTGGAGCCGCAACTTCTAGCGTTGGTGCAGGTTCAAATGCTTCAGGATTACGACGGTTCTTAAGGAACTTAAGACCCACTTGTGGGAAGAGCGCGTAAGTCAGTACATCATCAACCGTATCTTCAGCTAGAGAGATACCCTCTGATTTCGCTTTCTCTAACAGATCCGTCGTTAACGTATCCATTTCAGACTTAAGTAAATCAGCAGGACGACAAGTAATCGGCTCTGCACCGTCTAGAACTTTCGCTTGCAGTTCAGCATCCACTTCAGCAGGAGCTTGACCGTATTCACCTTTCAGTAGACCAGCAGTCTCTTTCGTGATGCTCTTATAGCGTTCGCCCGTTAAGACGTTAATAACCGCTTGAGTACCGACAATCTGAGAAGTTGGTGTTACTAAAGGAATGTAACCAAGCTCTTTACGTACGCGTGGGATCTCTTCTAGAACTTCATCCATGCGATCGGCGGCGCCTTGCTCTTTAAGCTGGCCTTCCATGTTAGTTAACATTCCGCCAGGAACTTGAGCGATTAAGATGCGAGAATCGACACCTTTTAGCTGACCTTCCCATTTCGCGTACTTTTTACGTACATCACGGAAGTAAGCCGCGATGGGTTCGATTTGGTCTAGTTTAAGATTCGTGTCGCGCTCTGTACCTTCTAACATCGCAACAACCGTTTCGGTTGGCGTATGACCGTAAGTACAGCTCATTGAAGAAATAGCGGTATCTAGAATGTCGATACCCGCTTCAACGGCTTTAACCGCTGTTGCAGTCGATAGACCAGTTGTCGCGTGGCTATGCAGTGCTAGAGGAACGTCACACGATGCTTTGATACGTGTAATCAGCTCTTCTGCTTCATACGGCTTTAATAAACCTGACATATCTTTGATACATAGTGAGTGACAACCTAAGTCCTCTAGGCGCTTAGCCAAATCAACCCAAGTATCTGAATTGTGGACCGGACTGGTTGTGTAAGACAACGTACCTTGAGCGTGGCCACCAACGTCGATCGTTGCTTTCACTGCTTTTTCAAAGTTACGCACGTCATTCATCGCATCAAAGATACGGAATACGTCCATGCCGTTTTTATGGGCACGTTCAACAAATTTTTCTACTACATCATCCGCGTAGTGACGGTAGCCCAATAGGTTTTGACCACGCAGTAGCATCTGCATTGGTGTGTTTGGCATCGCTTTTTTCAGCTCACGCAAACGCTCCCATGGATCCTCGCCAAGAAAACGGATACACGAATCAAACGTCGCGCCGCCCCAAGTCTCAAGTGACCAGTAACCGACTTTATCCAGTTCTGCCGCAATTGGCAGCATATCTTCGATACGCATACGAGTAGCAAATAGTGACTGGTGCGCGTCACGAAGTACCACATCTGTGATAGCTAGTGGTTTAGACATGCTCATAAACTCCTTTTTAATCCTTTAAATACTACTTAGCAGTAGACGCACGGTATTGATGAACCGCGGCCGAAATTGCAGCCACTACCTGTGGACTAACAGCTGAAGGGTTTGATTGTGATTTTTGAATTTTTTTAGGTGCTGCGATCGGCTCTGGTACTTCTTCTGGTACCAGTTTTGACATCAACCGAACGAGGTAAACTAGAATAGTTAGGAAAATAAAGACAACGGACATCCCCGTTATCATTAGAGTCGCCGCATCTCCTAGCAGGCTTCCAATATTAGTCATGTTGCTTCCTTTCTTCGTCATCCTGACATACGTACAGGATTTCAGCGAATAGTGATCCCGACCCATGGATTATCTCGATTGGTAAAAGTTTGTCAATTTTGTTTAAGGTTCTGTTACGGATAACGCACACATAAGGTTAATTATTCGCCTATCAGATCACATAAATCTGTCAAATACGTCATTTTTAGATATTTAAACTGTGACTTAAACGGGGCTTTTCTGGGAATTGATATGAGAAAGGTGGAATAACAAAGAAGCAATCAAGAACTACTTTAAATACAACAAGTTAAACAACGAACAAATTTAACATTGTCGCAACAAATTTGCAGCAGACATAAAAAAAGCCTCGTATAAACGAGGCTTTTTCTAATAATGTGGCGCGCTCTGGAGGATTCGAACCTCCGACCGCCTGGTTCGTAGCCAGGTACTCTATCCAGCTGAGCTAAGAGCGCACGGTTTTAATATCAATTCATTGTTACTAACAATGAGATCAATATAAGGATTTCATTCTTATAAGAAAAAAGCCCTAAATAGTGGCGC